>DGTB01000212.1 GCA_002394185.1 Bacteroidales bacterium UBA4347
AATAAAAAAAAGTGTGTATATTTGCGTTTGAATTGTGCCCGTCCAAAATGGGTAGGGTATGCAATATTTGAATGTGTAACGTATTGAAGAATAAAATAATAAAAAAATAAATTATGAAACTCAGATTTTTGCTTACGAGTGTCATTTTTCTGTTTGGCAGCCTTGTATCGAGGGCGCAGATTTCAGAAATGCTCTACCAAGGGTTCGAGGCAGGAGAGACTCCGGCGTATACGGGAGCGTACACTACCACGAACCAGTATCATGCGAGCGGAAGCCAGGCACTGATGATGACGCAGACATCGACAGCCGATGTCGAGATTGTGACGGACGTGATTGACTTCTCGACGAACACGTCGTTGCGCTACATCAGCCTGGAGTTCGACCACATCTGTAAGGTGCCTACCAACCCGGGCGGTGACGCTTACATGTGCCGTATTTACTACAAGCGTCCGAGCCAGTCGAACTGGACGCAGATGGTTTCGTCGAACTACAACATGACCAACGGCGGTTCGAGCAACTTCTATTCCTTGAGCGCCTTCTCGGTCAACGGATACAGCGACTGGCTGAACAATCCGTTGTCGAACGACCTGTGGAAAAGCGAGCGCTTCGACATGAACAATGTGATAACCAACACCACTCCTGCCGCCGACCGTAAGCTGCAGCTGAGGTTTGTGTTGAGAAGGTATACCGGCACGGGAGCCGCCACGGGAGTGTGGCTCATCGACAACCTGAAGGTGTCGGCCAGCCCGAGCCCGATGGTGAAGCCTTTCATCCAGATGGTCAAGTATCCCGACGGCACATACCATCCGAGCAGCCGCGGCGCCGACGTCGTCATCATGCCGAGCACCACGGTCTCGCAGGGTATCAACCGCGACTCGGTGTACATGTACTACACTGTGGGCAGCGACCCGACGCCGATCCGTGTGTCCATGACGCAGATGCCCAGCGACACGCACCAGTTCTTTGCCCATATCCCGTTCTTCGGATACGACACGCTGATGCGTTTCTACTGCGTGGCTCGCGACAACACGACGAATGCCAACCGTGTCACCTTCCCGGCTGCTGCCAACTCGTGGCTCGAATACCGCTGCGTGCGTGGTGTGGAGCAGCCCGGCCGTGCCACGCCCGAGTTTACCGGAACGTTCAACTATAGCGGTTTCCCGTTCCCGGCACGTGGCAACGGAAAGAGCGAGTGGGTCTTCGACTCGGCCCGTCTGGCTGCGGCAGGTTATGGCCCGGGCCAGATGACGGCTATGAGGATGACCTTCTCGGCACACACCAATACCGAAGCGCGCCAGCGCATGCAGATCAGGATGAAGAATATCCCCACCAACTACTGGGTCGATACCTCGCTCAATGGCTCCTATTCTTACACCACCTCGTATACGCAGGTGGTCTACGATTCGGCTTTCACCATCACCGAGGCCAATGCGGGCACCGAGCAGACGGTGAATTTCCAGGACACCTTCTACTATTCCGGCAAGGACATTCTGATGCAGGTTCTCCTTGCCGACAATGGCTCTCATGGTGCCTCGCCCGTCAAGATGATTGCCGCGGCCACCAACAAGAAGAGTATTTTCTCGGGCACTGAAATAGCCAACCCTATCAACTCTACCGACGCCAACCTCAATGTTGCCGATATGTGCATCAATCGTGTTCCTGCATTGGTGATGACGCAGCGTGCCAACCTGCCGCTGCTCTACGACATGGGGGTCAGCGAGCTGGTGTCGCCGAACTACGAAGTGCCGATGGCTGTGCGCCCCGGCAGTCTGACGGTGAAGCTGAAGAACTTCGGAGCCCTGCCGGTGTCGGGAGTGCGGATCAGCTATAACATCGACGATACGATCTTCGGTTATTATGATTGGAGCGGTTCGCTGGCGGCGAATGCTGACGAGAATGTGACCATCTCGACCAACATTGTGATTCCTGCGGGCTACCACACGCTGAAAGTGTGGGTGCAGGACACCCTCACCGTGAGTGCCAACCAGCAGGTGCGCGACCACGAGCCCTACAATGACACCTCCTTCTCGTCGTTCATCGTCTGCGATGGCCCGATGAGCGGTGTGCGTCATATCGGCGGTGCCACGCCCGACTTCAATACCGTCGAGGAATTCCTCTTCGCCATCAGCCGCTGCGGTATCAACGACAGCCTGGTGGTGAAGCTGGCCCCCGGCTACTACCAGCCTTTCACGATGCCTGATGTGTTTGGCACCACGGCGACACACTACATCGTCTTCGAGCCGGAGAGCAGCGGGGTGACCTTCTATTCCGCCCTGACGGCCGCCGAGTCGATAGTGAATCTGGAACAGACCAACAACATCTGGTTCCGCAATATCAATTTCGTGCGTCGCTCGGCCATGCTGACCGACATGGTGAAGCTGGGTCAGAACAGCGACAACTGCCACTTCCTCGGCTGCACGTTCGTCGACAGCCTGGCCAACCCCCTGGCGAGCTATCGTATCAATGCGATGATCAACACCGGCTATGCCAACGGAGTGGTGGTGGACGGCTGCACCTTCGAGGGTGGCAAGACGGGCGTGGACGTCAAGGGCCAGGCGGCGGACATCCACTCGTCCAACAACACGGTGCGCAACAGCATCTTCCGCAACCAGTATGACTATGCCGTCAACGTGAGCAACCAGACCAATGCCGTGGTTGAGTTCAACGAGATGTACGATGTGCTGGGCAACTCGAACTATGTGTTGCTGCTCAACGAGTGTAGCGGCAGCACGCGTGTTTTGGCCAACAAAATCTATACCTCTCACGGTTCCGGCGCCATCGGAGTGAACAACATCAGCGGCACCAGCGCCATCCGGGCCCTCATGGCCAACAACATGGTGGTCTGCAACGACGACGGTACGTCGAGCCTGATGCGTTCGCCCGTCAATATCATCAGCGCCACCTATCTCGATGTGGTCTACAACTCGGTGAAGATGACCGCTGCAACGCGAAACAATACCGCTGCTGTGAGCTTTGGCGGCGGCACATTGCAGAACAGCCGCTTCCTGAACAACGTGGTAGTCTCGCTCGACAATGGCAACTACGCCCTCAACTACGCTCCCGGCACCAATACGACCAATGTTGTCGGTCACAACGTCTACTACTCGCTGGGCACCTTGCTGAACCGCCGCGCGGGAACGGGCTGTGTCGACCTGGCGGCATGGATGGTCGCCGAGCCTGCCGACAGCAACTCCATCTCGGTAAACCCCAACTTCCTCAACGGTTCGCTGGTCGACCTGCGCACCTATAACCGCTTGGTGAAGGGAGTGGGTACTCCGCTTGCCACGGTGACGACGGATATGTTCGGCAATGCGCGTAGCCTGACGGCCCCCTGTCCCGGTGCTTTCGAATTTGTCTCGCTGGCCTACGACTTCGAGCCCGAAGCACTCGTCAGCCCAATGGACGAGACCTGCTATATGCCCTCGAGTGTGGAGCTGAAGGTGAGACTCCGCAACAGCGGTGTGAATGCCTATACCGGCAGCGGCCTTCAGTTGAAATACACTGTGAACGGAGGTTCGGTAAACACGGTGAACGTCAGCAGCAGTGTTCCTGCCGAGGATACCGTCATTATCGCCACCGGAAGCATGCTCCAGTTGCCATCCGCCGTTGCGAGCGACAGCGCCTACACGATCAAGATCTGGACGGTCTACGCCAACGACCCCAACCAGACCAACGACACCTCCACGTTCCAGGTGATAAGCAAATACCGTCCGGCGATGCCCGCCAATGCTACCACGCAGATCGACTATGCCACGCAGGCTGTCCTTACGCCGGTCAACGGCATCGACACGTGGAAAGTGTATGACCATACCGCTGCTCCGCAGCGTCCGTCGGAGATCTATTGGTACAGCGATACCAATGCCGCCCCCATCTTCGTGGGCCCCACGCTGACCACCGACACCCTCCGCACCGATACCACCTTCTACTTCCGCCAGCGCCGCAACCAGGCCATTGTGCGTATCACCCAGCTTGAGTACAACCATGCCAATACGGCTGTCGGTCTCACTCCTTCGATGCCCTACTGGATCAGCTCCGGCCGCAAGGTGGCCTTGCAGCTGACGAATGTCGGCGATGCTCCCGCCAATCTGGAAGGCGACACGCTGCGCGTACTGGTTGCCACGGCAAGCGGCTCCGGTGGAAGTGTAAACGTGAAGGACTATGTGTTCGGCGATGTGACGATAGCTCCCGGTGCCTCTCTGGTGGTCCAGACGGCTACCGGCAACTCGACCAATCCCAGCATGACAATCCATACCGGTACTCCGATGTCAAGTGTGACGGTGAGTAAATCCGCCAATGCTGCCTTTATCTACAAACGAAATGGTGTTGTCGAAGACGTGGTTGCCCTGAACAGTGTCAACACGACCGCTCTGACCAAGCCCGGAAACTGGAACCAGCAGGGCATTCCTTCCTATGTGTGGGGTGGAGCAGGTGTGAGTGTGTCGGAGTCCAATGCTGCAGGTATCGTCAGGACTAGTTTTGCCCACAGCAACGCTACCGACTGGCGCGTTGTCACCGCTGCCAGTCCTATGTTCCTCGGCAGCAACGACACCTCCTGGATTCGCTACACCGACAATGGTTGCGAAGGATATGCTGCGGCTTACAATGTGACCATGATTGCCCCTCCTGCAGCCGATATCGACCTGCTGGCTCCCGTTCTGCCTTCCAGCAGTTGCGGT
This sequence comes from Bacteroidales bacterium UBA4347, assembly GCA_002394185.1. GTDB lineage: Bacteria > Bacteroidota > Bacteroidia > Bacteroidales > P3 > Colimorpha. Next base: position 4,677 of record DGTB01000212.1, read on the forward strand.
ATGGGTATGGAACAGGTGTCTGTGACGGTACGTAACTATGGTATCGGAAGTGTTTCGGGTTTGGTGCTCAGCTACACAGCCGGTTCCGACACGGTGACCGAGGCTGTCCCCGGCACCCTCGCGGCCAACGGATCCATGACCTATACTTTCAATACTTTGGTCAACATGGACTTTGGCGCCGACTCGTTGGTGACTGTCAAGGTCTGGGCCGACTCGGTCTCGGGCGACATCATGCGTTACAATGACACCAACTCTGCCTCGGTGTTGTCGATCTATACTCCCGATGCTCCTGCTGCCGTGCCCACGCGCACGGTCTCCTATGCCACCTCCGACACCATCTCTCTGCCTGTTGTGGCAGGTCTGGTGCCAGTGTGGTACGACTATGATGGCAATGTTGTCGATACCGGATATTCCAGTATCTCCGAGATTCTGTATGTGGGAGGCAACCGCGGTGTGAGTTACATGGTCTCCGTGCCCCACGAAGGAATTATCGGTACCAGTGCCAATACCAATGCCAACACTTCTTTCCCGGCTCCCTATCAGCCTGCCACAAAGTATGCCAAGCAGCAGTATATTTACTCAGCCAGTAGCCTTCGCGCCGCCGGTCTGGAGCCTGGCTATATCGACTCGATAGCCTTCGAGCTTAAATCTATCGTCAGCAGCAGTGTCAACTTCATTACCTTCGACGAGTACAACATTTCTCTGGGTACAACCAGCGACACCATCTTCTCGAGCAACAGCGACTGGAAGACCACCACACGTGTCTACTCGCGTGCTCCGTTCACCATCGACCGTTCGGACTGCAATACGTGGGTGACCCACCAGCTCGACACTCCCTTCTATTGGGACGGCGAGTCCAGCATCGTTGTACAGTTGACACACTATATCCAGACGAACATCACCTCGGGCGTCAAATCCGGCTTCACTGCTCAGAACAATACCACCCTTATTAAGAGTAGTTCGACGGATCTTTCTCCCTCGACGGAAGAGTATGTCGGAAACGGTACCCGCGGCAATAACCGACCCAATATCCGCTTCAGCAATACCAGCTATGGCTGTCAGAGTTCCGTTACCCAGTACGCGGTCCAGATGGTCAATGTCCCTTCGGTCGATATGGCAGTGCTGTGGCCCAATGGTGTGGACACCATTGATTACAACTCCTGCAACAACATTCCTATTCATGTGACTCTGCGCAACCAGGGCGCCGTCACGGCTACTGGTACAAAACTCTACTATTATTTCGATACTCTGGCCGTCGACAGCCTCACTGTCAGTGCCAGCATTGTCTCTGGAGGCACCGCGAATGTGCTGCTCTTCAGCCGTCACATGAATCCTGGCCGTCACACAGTGCGTGTCATTGTTGCAGCCTCTGGCGATGACATTACATCCAACGATACCATCATGAGGTCCTTCATGGTTCGCTTCTGCAGCGGCTCTTATACCATCGCTGGTGTGGGTGGCGATTATCGCTCCTTCGGCGAGGCAATCGACACTCTTAATGTAGTGGGTATCGAAGGCCCTGTGACGTTCAATGTCTCTCCCGGTACCTACACCGAGCAGGTGGTGCTCAACAATATCCCTGGCTCTTCCGCTACAAATACTATCAGCTTTATTGGAACTGGTGACAATGTGCTGCTCACAGCGGTTCCGACGCAGAACGAAAATTATGTCTTCCTGCTCGACAGTACCTCGTATGTCACCCTTTCGCGATTCCGCATCGAGTCGCGTCCGCCTTCGGGCAACAACGGTCATGCCCTGGTGCTCCAGAAAGGCGGCAATATCACCATCGACAGCTGTACGGTGCGTGTCAAGGGAACCATCAACAATGCCAATGCTTCTGCCGTGGTGCTCCTTGGCGACATCAGCAACCTCAACTTTGTCAACAATACCATCGACAGCGGTTACTACTCGTTCCGCGGTTACGGCGCTGTCCACAATTATTCTAACTTCACCCTCACGGGCAATACCTTTAAAAACTTCTACTCACAGGGTATCAATATGCGTGGAGTTACCAACTTCGTGGCTAATGGCAACCGGATTCAGTCCGGAGTCACCATCACCGGCCGTGGATTGACGGGTATTTACCTGGCCCAGTCTGCTGGCAATATCTCGATACAGAAGAATGTGATTGTGTTGAGCGACGAAAAGAATGGCGGCAAGCGTGGTATCCAGTTTGAGAACATCAACTGTGTGGCAAGCAACCCTGGCTTCATTGCCAACAATATGATCAGCTGCTCCGGTACCGGTACTGCGGGTCTTACACCCGCCAAACCCTCCGGCATCTGGATTGACAGTTCGTCTACAAACATCAACGTTTACTTCAACACTGTTCGAGTCTACTGCGGTCCCTATGCTACAGCGATGTATTCCGACGCCTCCTATTCCTTCTATTCTGGCGCTACGGTTTCCAACATCCGTGTGATGAACAACATCTTCTCCAACTTCAGTAAGGGCTATGCCTACTATGTGAGCGAGCTCAACACCATCCCCATCTCCGACTACAATGCCTACTATACTGTCAGTAACCGTCCCTTCGCATGGAAGAGCACCAACAATACCTTGGCCGACCTCGCTGCCCTGCAAGCAATTAATAGCGACGATGCCAACTCGGTATTCCAGGAGCCCTACTTCCTTTCCGAGACTGACCTCCACATGGTGATGACCAATCTTGCCGGTCTGGGCCAGTACAACGCCGATGTGCCCGACGATATCGACGGTATGCCCCGTAAGCAGGTCCCCGGTCCTACCATCGGTGCACACGAGATGGACGTTGTTACTCACGATATGGCTGTCGTCCGCATCATCGAACCCGTCATGCCTGCCAATGTTGACAACTTCAGTGCCCCCAACAATATGCCTCCGAACATCGAGGGCGACTCTGTACGTGTTATTGCCCAGTTCTACAACAATGGTATGGCTCCCGAGACGGGTGTTGAATGGTATGCCTATATCGAAGGGTTCGAAGCCGACACTCGCACGCCCAACAAGACTGTTGGCGCCTTTGCACCTGCCGAGTCCAGGCTGGACACCATCATGATGCCCACCGTCCTCGGCATCACCGACTCATCGATTGTCCATGTCGTCGTTGTCTTGCCGGCCGATAGTTCGCTCTCCGACAACGACCGTGTCTCTACCTTCTATTTGGCCCCTGCCTTCGACCTTGCCGCCACACGTATGGCCACCGACCGTACGGGTTGCTCCATGCAGAACACCACCGTCCGCATCACCGTCAAGAACGTGGGCTTCAAAGATATCCCCGCAGGGACCAGTTTCAAGATTGGTTTCCACCCCGAGATTACCCATCCTGCCAGCATCACCAGCCTGTCCACAATGCCCGACACCGTCGAGGAAATTACCACCCTTGCGACACCGCTTTTGATGAATACCCCCATCACAATCGATTTCACAACGATTGCCAACTTCTATCCCACGGGTGACACCACCGACATCAAGTTCCGCCTCATGGGTTGGGTCCACCACGATCTCGACATCACCCCAACCAATGACTCCACACTCAAGACCAACAATTCGCAGTCGCCAATCATCGACGCCTACTATTCCCCCAAACCTCCTGTTGGATTCGATACCACCTTTGCCTATGGTACGTGGGGAGAGGTCCGGGCCATGCAGGTCAACAGCCGTCCTATTCGCTGGTACCGCGACTCCACTCAGGCCACCTTCTATCATCCTACGAACTATGCCGCTTCTTGCAAGTGGAGCAATACACCGCAGTATTTCCACGATTCGGTCTACTACCTCAGTTGCTTCTCGGCCAAGAACTGCCCCAGCTACTTCTCTGCTGTCCATGTCAATGTGGCCCCCCATTTGCCCAACGATATGGCCTTCGAAGAGGTTCTTGCACCCATAGGCAGCCGTGTCTACATGGAGAACGACACGGTCCGTGTGCGTATAGCCAACTATGGAAACAACTCGCAGACCAATGTGCCTGTTGCCTATCAGCTCAAGCGTGGCAATGCGGTCATTCAGGAAGTCACCGAAATCTGCCCTGCCACCATCCCCTCAGGCCAGACCTATGAGTATACCTTCAATACCCTATTGAACCTGCCCACTCCCATCACTGCTCAGAACTACACACTCACCGTCTGGACCGACCTGGCTTCCGATGGCGCACGTCGCAACGACACTATCCGTGTGGCTCATACCTTCCGCACTTTGGCTGAGAGCCTCTACAACTGCTCCAAGCCCGGTTCTCCTTCCTTCGACGTTACGCGCGTATCCTTTAATGAGATTGACTACGAGACCCCGCAGCAGGGACGTGGATATACCAACATGGCTTCCTATACCGATCCCGACTATCCAGTTCTCCATGTCACCCGTGGACTCTCCGATTCCATTTTCATCCAAGTCACTCCGCTCGACGGTACTGCCCAAGCCAACCGTGTCCGTGCATGGGTCTTCATCGACTTTGACCGCAATGGAGTCTTCAGTCCTGCCGCCGGCGAGGAAGTTGTGTCTGGCGAAATCTTCTACGACTACGAGACCTATCAAGGCTATGTCACCATCCCCAACGATGCTACCCCGGGCTACATGCGTATGCGTGTCGCTGTGGGTCTCTATTCCGACTTCCCCAATGCCGGCTACTCACCCGTCAGTGGTATCCCCGCCGACAAGGATGGTCACAACCTCGACTTCCTGCTCTTCGTCGACCCCGAAGCTCCGCAAACCGACCTTGCAGTGACGCAGATTGTCAACCCGCGTAGCTACATTATCGATGACAATACTCCTCGCGAAATCTCCTTCCGTGTCTCCAACAAGGGCGCTTCGGCAGTCGCCGGCCCCACCTTCGGCTATTCCTTCATTGGCGAGGTGGCCGATTCCACGGGCACTGGTACAGTCTCTTATCCGGGTACCCTTGCCGCTGGCGCCACGGCCGTCATGACCCTCCCGGCTCACGTCTTCCCCTTTGGCGTCACCGATCTCCGCATCTGGGCTGACAACCCCAACGACAGCAACCACACCAACGATACCCTCGAATACCAGTACAACCGCTTCCATATCGTCTACCTGCCCATGTACGACAGCTTCGAAATCGAGAACAAGTGGTATGCTCCTCGTGGCTACAATGTCTACTCTCACAACTATTGGGAACTCGGTACGCCTACCAAGCAGCGTCTCAACGCGGCCTATTCTGGCGACAAGGCATGGGTCACCGACCTCCATTCCAACATCGCCACGGGCAAGCGCGGCAATGTCAGCTACCTTTACAGCCCCATCATCAACATCTACCAGATTCACGCCGATACCATCTCGGTGCGCATCCGCCGCAGCTTCGGTTCCGGCAGTTCGCTCCGTCTCGAGTTCCTGAACTATGAGGGTAAATGGGTCAACGCCACACGCGATTCGCTCTTCCATTGGTATAACAACCAGGACGACGAATGCTTCGACGGCTCCACTTCCGGCTCCAGCTACGACTACTACTACGCTCCTACCAACTATCGTGGCGGTATGAGTGGCGACTTCCGTGAGAAGCTCCAGTTCCGCTTTGTCTACACCACGCCTGTCGGTACCACCGCCACCGCCGCCTTCGGTGAAGGTTGTGCCATCGACGACTTCCGCATCGGCCGCGCTCGACGCAATGTGGATGCCGGTATTGTCGACATTGTCGAGCCTGTTGCTCCGGCCTATGGTCAAACCATCTATCCCAAGGTCGTTGTTCGTAACTATGGTACCGATACCCTCACCAGTGTCAAAATCGGTTACATCCACTATGGCACCATGTTGCCCAAGGAGAGCATCGTCTCTTGCAACATTGCTCCCGATGAAGTAGACACCCTTCTGCTCACTTATCCCTTCGTCGTGTCGAGTCAATTCCCCGAGACCTTCGAGATCACGGCTTTCACCATGCTCCAGCCGCACGATATCTACAATGACAACGACTCTGTCACCAAGTCCTTCAACCTCTCCCCGCTCGACAACGACATCAGTGCTCACTCCTTCGTCTATCCGCTCGACCAGGCTGTGGCCGGCGACTCGCTCCAGGTGACCATCCGCATGCGCAACTTCGGCGCCAGCCCCATCTCCAATGCCACGCTCTCCTACATCGTCAACGGTGGCGACCGTGTCGATGAGGAAGTCGACTTGGAAGCTCTCCTGGGTCGTCCGCTGTCATCGATGGAGTACTTCAACTACACCTTCCATCAGCGCTTCCGTGCCCCGTTGGGTGTCCTCAACGTTGTCGGCATCGTCAAGAGCCCGCAGAATGATTATATCTACAATGACACCATCTCCAAGCGTGTAAATTGTGTCAACTCTGTCCTCGACATAGCCGCTGCCTCGGTCATTGTCGACACCTCCGCTCACGGCGCCGATGTCCGTGTCACCCTGGTCATCGAGAACCGTGGCGCTCGTGGCGCCAACAACTTCGAGGTGGGCTTCTTCGTTGACGGCGACTCCTCGCAGATATGGCGCGAGGTCTACAACCAGCCTCTCCCGCTGCCTGCTCTCGCCACCGGCTACCACACCTTCACTCACACCTTGCCTTCGCGTTCGGCCCTCTACTCCAATGTCACCGCTTTCGTACATGCCTCGACCGACAACGACGCTGGCAACGACACCACCAATGTCATCGTTCCGCGATACATCGACATCGAGTTGCTGAAGCTGTACGTCATCGAGAATGCCGAACCCAATTGTAAGGTCATTGCCCACGTACGCAACAATGGTAATGTGCCGGCCCTCACTGGTATGTTGAAGATTGTGGCCAACATCAACGGACGCAATATCGTTGAGAATTTCCCGGCGGCGTCCAATGTGGTGGGAGCCAGCGAGCATACGGGACTCATCTTCCAGACCCGTATCCCCAAGGATCCCGCCCGCAGCTATGTCGGATCGGCCAAACTCAGCTACGTCAACGACCTCGACACCACCAACAACCAGAGCAACATTGTTTCCGTGCAAGGCTATTGGGACGATGTGCCCTTCGTCGACCGCAACGAGTTGGTGCTCGACCAGAACTATCCTAACCCCTTCGATGACAAGACCACCATCCCCTTCAGCCTGCCCAACGATGCCGATGTCCACTTCTTCATCGTCGACGGCATGGGGCACATGGTCAACAGTTTCGACCGCCACTACTCGGCGGGCCTGCACTCTGTCACCATCGACATGTCGGCTTACACTTCCGGCGTCTACTTCTATGGTATCGTCGTCGACGGAAAACGCATCATGCGCAAGATGATTCTCCGCTAATGCTACAACGGTTTTTAGAATTCATTCAGCAGCAACACCTCTTCCCCTCGGGGCAAGAGGTGTTGCTTGCCGTTAGCGGCGGGCGCGACTCTGTGGCCATGCTCGACCTCTGTCGTCGTGCGGGTATACCCTTTGCCGTAGCCCATTGCAACTTTCATCTCCGCCCCGGCGACTGCGACCGTGACCAGCAGTTTGTCCGCCGGCTTGCCGCCGCCATCGGAGTGGCTTTCCACACCGTCGATTTCGACACCCGTGCCTATGCTGCCGCCAACGGCATGGGCATCGAGGAGGCTGCACGCCACCTGCGCTACTCCTGGTTCGACAGTCTCTGCCGTCAGCACGGCTATGCCTGTGTGGCCACAGCCCACCACCGCGACGACTCCGTCGAGACCTTCTTCCTCAACCTCCTTCGCGGCACCGGCATTGCCGGCCTGCACGGCATCCGCCCCTCCTCCTCCTTTCTCCACACCACCCTTGTCAGGCCTCTCCTCTGCTGCTCGCGCGCCGATATCGACCGCTATGTCGACGAGCGGCATCTTGCTTATGTCGAAGACTACACCAATGCCCAGCTCGACGCCCGCCGCAACCAGTTGCGCCATCGTCTCATGCCTCTCCTCCGCGAGCTCTGCCCCTCCTTCGACACTACCATGGAGGCCAACCTGCAGCGCCTCGCCGAGGTCCATGAGGTCTATTCCAACGCCGTCAGCGACCTCCGCGACCGTATGCTGAGGAGCGAAAAATCGCCTTTCGGATTCCCCTATGCCTGGATGGCTCTCGACGCAATCCGTACCCTCTCGCCCCGGCGCACGCTCCTCTTCGAGCTCCTGCGTCCCTATGGCTTCTCCCCGGCTGTGGTCGACGACATCCTCGCCGCTCTGCACACAGAACATACCGGCACCCTCTTTGTGTCCGATACGCATGCCGCGGCCTTCGATCGCGGACGTCTAATCCTGACGGAAAACAATCTCCATACGCTCCCCGAGGTGACTTCGGAGTGCGGCGAGTGGAAAACGGAGATGGGAAAGCGGGATGAGAACGAGGCCCTCCGCCTCGTCGAGTATATCGATGCCGACACTGTGCGCCTGCCTCTCAGCGTACGCCATTGGCAGCCCGGCGACCGCTTCCAGCCCCTCGGCATGGAGCATCAGCGTCGCCTGAGCGATTTCCTGAAGGATGGCAAGCTGAACCTCTTTGAGAAACGGTGTGTCGGAGTGCTCACCGATGCCGACGGACGCATTGTCTGGGTCGTAGGCCTGCGCCTCGACCATCGTGTCCGCGTCAGCCCCTCCACGCAGCGCGTGCTCCGTCTCTCGGCCACAATCAGATAGTTTCCTATTGCCCTGCCGCCACGCGTCTCACGGCCACCAGGCGGTCGGCGCGGTCGCTGGGCTCGCGGTGGTAGACATAGACAGTGTATATGTTCGGGGTCTCCATGTGGTCGCCTTCCAGCCGCCGGGTGGGCGATTCCTGTTGCTGACGGCCCACGCACAGCAGCTGGTAGCTGTAATAGCCCTGCTTCAGGAGCAGCCTTTTGGTATAGGCCCGGTATTCGGGATTGTAATCCATGCGGCTTGCCGAGTCCAGCTTCCAGTCGGTCAGCTGCCCGACAACGTATATGCTTCTGTCCAGCATGGGTTGCGCCATGGGCAGGCTGATGTTCACCCACACGTAGTCGGCCTGCAGGGCCTTGTCCTGGCGGTCCCAGACATTGACCTTCATGCCCCCGTTGAGGGTCTTCTCGCTGAGGAAATGCTTGCGCGAACGGTCCTCCTCCGGGCGTATGATGGCGAAGAGCTCGCCGCCGTATTCCTCCACGCGCACCACGTTGTACATGGGCGTGTGCATGTTGGCGCAGTCGAAGAAGCGGAACGTATTGCCCCCGTCGAAGATATTCGGCTGGCGGAAACGGTAGGCCAGCTTGAGTCCGTCGTAGCCGCTGAACTCCAGCCAGCGGGCGTTGTCCAGACGGCCGTTCTGCTGCACCATGACGTACTCGTATTCCTGGCGCAGGTTGATGCCTATGGGGTTGGACTCGATGGCCGCGAGGTCGACGTCCACTTCCTGCCGCTGCAGGATGTCGGCGCCGTCGTAGGGGCGTGCCAGCCGGGCGTCGACTTTCACGCTGCCCTCGCTGACCCAGAAGCGGCGCGTGAGCAGGGTGTCGCCGCTGTCGTCCGAGGTGACGGTGAGCACGTAGTTGCCCGAGTGGCGGAAGGCGGCCCCGCGGGCGGGGATGCGCTGCCGATAGTGCACATAGGGGCGCATCGTGGTGAACGAGAAGTCGATATTCTCGATGTTGCCGTATTCGAAACCCGTCATGAATTCGTAGGGCTCCAGGTCGTCGCGCTGCCAATGGCGGTCGCAGTGGGCAATGCTGTAGCTCAGGTTCTCGCCCTCGTCGGCCAGCACGTCGAACTGCAGCAGCATGCCCTCCTCGGTCTCGCCCATGCTATTGAGTGTCAGCACCGGAGCCTCCAGCTCCACGCCCTCGCGTGTCAGCGTCGCCGTCTTCACGTCGGCCCTCCACGTCGAGTCTGCCGCCCTTTGGCTCCATACCGCCGTGCACGCTGTCACGGCCAGAATAAACACTGCTATTTTTTTCATAATCAATATCTTCATTCAAATGGTTATCCTCTGCCTCGCCGTCTGTGGCAAGGGTGATGTACTGGCTTTCGGAAGCCCGCTGCTGGTAGTCCTGCACGAAGCCCCAGACGTGGATTTCCTTCGCTGCCCATGCGTCGGGCAGTGCCAGGGCCACGCGCTTGGCGCGACGTGCCGTCGAGGCCGATACGACAAGCTCCTTCAGTTCGGGGCAGTAGACGGCCACCCTCACGCTGTCGTCGCTGTCGGCGCGGAGCCGCAAGGGGTTCTTCTCGAACTCCACACGCAGCACCCCCTGGGCGTCCACCGTGGCGGCACCGAAGGCCACCGGCGCAACAGGCCCCGTGCTCAGCGCCATGCCGGCATAGTCGATGCCCTGTGCCGTGAAGCACTGCTTGTTCATTTTCACAAAGAGGTTGCCTTCCGTAAGTCCCTGTTCCAAAGATGCTTGCCGCAAACCGTAGCGCAGGGCGCCGTTCAGCCGTCCGGCGGTCTGCACCATGTCGCGAAACAGCATGCGGTGGGCCTGCTGCGCCTCGGTGCGCGGATTGGTCACGAAGCGGGGCCGTGCACGCATGCACCACCGCCCGCGCCACTGGTAGCCGATGACCGGCCCCACCGTCCCGCAGAAGCCTCCCAGTATGCCTGATGTCTGTTTTGCCATAAATAGCTGTCCTTTCTGTGTTTAAGTACTACTTTTGTCCTGTTTTCTTGCACTGATAACGTTATTTTCGCCCTATTATTGCCTACCATCGTAAATTTTCTTAAGCAGTAGGTAAAGAGGAATGAAAGAGAAGGGTAAGAGTTGATATGTTCAATGGGCTGTTTATCAGCGTGTCGGTTGCGGGCGGATTCGGCTTTTTGGGTGTCGGCTTGACGGGCGGCGTTGCCGCGGGGGCTGGGATGGGTTGCCGCGGGGCGGGGGAGGAATTGCCGCGGGGCGGGGGAGGGGTGGGAATGTTTTTTATGTCGGAATCAATTATTTTTCGTATCTTTGCAGTTTGATTTTTTACTGTTTCGATGGAGAAAGTATATATAGAAACCTATGGTTGTCAGATGAATTTCGCAGATAGCGAGGTGATTGCGGCTATCCTTGGCAAGGCCGGTTATGGCATGGCGGAGGAGGCCGGCGAGGCGGATTTCATCCTGATCAATACCTGTGCCATACGCGACAATGCGGAGCAGCGTGTGCGCCACCGTGTGCGCGAGTTGAGGGCGTTGCAGAGCCGCCGCCAGGGGCTGCGCGTGGGTGTGCTGGGCTGCATGGCCGAGCGCCTGCAGAGCCGATTGATGGCCGAGGAGGACAATGTGTCGTTTGTGTGCGGCCCCGACGCCTATCGCCGTCTGCCTGAGATGCTGGCGCAGGTGCGCCGCGGGCAGAAGGCTGCCGAGGTGGAGCTGAGCACGACGGAGACCTACGCCGACATCGAGCCCGTGCGCCTGGCGGGCAACGGCATTTCGGCCTATATCAGCATCATGCGCGGGTGCCAGAACTATTGCGCCTACTGCGTGGTGCCCTACACTCGCGGCCGCGAGCGGAGCCGCGACCCCGAGACCATCGTCCGCGAGACCCGCACACTCTTCGGGCAGGGCTACCGCGAGGTGACGCTGCTCGGGCAGAATGTGAACAGCTACCGCTGGGAGGAGGTGGGTTTTCCGGAGTTGATGGACAGGGTGGCGTCGATAGACCCGCTGCTGAGGGTGCGTTTTGCTACGTCGCACCCCAAGGACCTCAGCGACAGGCTGCTGGAGGTGATGGCGTCGCACCCGAATATCTGCCGTTGCATACACCTGCCGGTGCAGAGTGGCAGCAACCGCATGCTGAAGCTGATGAACAGGCGGTACACCGTGGAGTGGTATCTGGACCGCGTGGCGGCCATACGCCGCTACATGCCCGATTGCTCCATCACCACCGATGTCATTGCCGGATTCTCCACCGAGACGCTGGAGGACCACGAGGCCACACTGGAGCTCTTCCGCAAGGTGCGCTACGACTATGCCTTTATGTTCAAGTATTCTCTGCGTGAGGGCACTTATGCGTGGAAGCATCTGGCCGACGACATACCGGAGGAGGAGAAGACGCGGAGGCTGAACGAGATTATCGCTCTGCAGGGCGAGATTGCCTTGGAGAACAACCGCAAGGAGGTGGGCCGCGAATACGAGGTGCTGGTGGAGGGCGAGAGCCATCGCTCGAAGGAGCAGCTCTTCGGACGCAACAGCCAGAACAAGGTGCTGGTGTTCGACCGCGGCGATGCCCAGACGGGCACCTACCGCCGGGTGAAGGTGGAGAGTTGCACCGCTGCAACCCTCATCGGGAGCCTGGTACAATAAAAAACGTTTTCTGCCGTTATTGAATTATTATGGAAAAAGGACAGTTTTTCAAGAGATTCCCCTGGGTGCTGCACCTGCTGCTGATGCTTGCTGTGTCGGCGGTGATACTGGTGGCAGTGTTTATATTTATCCGCGTCTATGCCCGCCAGGGCTCGGAGAGCGAGATGCCGGACGTGGTGGGGATGAACATATCGGAGGCTATGGCCAACAACGAGTTGGGACTGGACTATGTGGTGCTCGACTCCATCTTCCGCGAAGGGTCCGTGGGCGGCACCATCCTGACCCAGGACCCCAAGGGCGGCACCATGGTGAAGAGCGGCCGCAAGGTGTATGTGAGCATCACGTCGTTCAATGCCGACGACGCCATACTGCCCGAACTGGCGGGCCTCTCGGTGAGGCAGGCCGTGTCGGAGCTCTATGCCATAGGCCTCTCGGTGGGCAAGTTGACATTTGTGGAAGATCCCTATAAGAACAGTGTGGTGGACCAGAGCTGCAAGGGCAAGAGCCTCTATGCCGGTCAGCAGGTGCCCCGAGGATCGGTGGTGGACCTGGTGGTGGGCAGCGGCGACGGCACCGGCAGCAACAGTGTGCCCTTCGTCATCGGCAAGACGTCCGACAAGGCGCGCAAGGACATCCTGTCGGTGTCGCTCAATGTGGGCCAGGAGCACTTCAAGGGGGTGAAAGACAAACGCACGGCGGTGGTCTACCGCCAGGAACCCGATTTCACGGGAGTGAACAAATACCCCTATGGCACCAGCGTGGAGCTGTGGTATATCGACGTCAACAGCACCGATGTGGCCAAGATGGTGAGCGACTTCAAGGTGGACTCGAGCAAGATTGTGGACCCCAACGAGGTGGAGGACGGCCGCCCGAGCCCGGAAGAGATTGACGACAATTCCGATTCGTGGTCATGGTAGGGAAGGGAATGGAGGTTGGAAGTTTGAGGTCGTGGGCCGGCGCAATGCGGCCTGCGAGGCTGTTGGTGTGTCTGTCGGTTTTCACGTTCCTCTTTTCACTTTCCGATTCCGCCACTGCCCAGGAGGTGCTGCTGCCGCTGCAGAGCGGCCCGGTGGCACACCCGGCGGTGAAGACTGGCGCGGAGCCTGTGCAGTTGCCTTTCTTTGACGACTTTGCACAGGTGGCGGTTTTCCCCTCGGCAACCCTCTGGGACAACCGCGGCGCCACCCTTGGCAACGGCGCCGGACTGCTGCCCCCGACGGTGGGAGTGGCTACGCTGGACGCTGTGGGCGCCGACGGCAGACTGTATGGCGGCGCGGCAGCGGGGCTGTTTGCAGCCGATACCCTCGGCTCGCGGCCGATAGCCCTTGGCGACAAAGGCCCGGCCGACTCGGTGGTGCTGAGCTTCTATTACCTGCCCGGGGGCGGCCAGGGCGACCTCTGGCTGCGTATTGGCGACGCGCCGGAAGCCGTCGACTCGCTGATGCTGGAGTTCTACAGGGAAGAGGACAGCGCCTGGGTGATGGTATGGGCACGGGGCGGCACGGAGGTGGATTCCCTGACGGCCGCCACGGGAAGAGCGTGGCAGTATGTGGCCATTGCCATTACGGACAGCGCTTTCTTCAACGATGCATTTGCGTTCAGGTTCAGGAATTTATGCTCGGTGGCAGCCACCAGTAAGCCCGGCTTGGCAGGCAACTGCGACTATTGGCATGTGGACTATGTGATGGTTGACGCCGGAAGGAGCACGACGGGCGAGCCCGAGTTCAGGGATGTGGCCTTCGTGGCCCCGGCGCCGTCGATGCTGGCACACTATCAGGCTATGCCTGCTCGGCAGTTCCGCCGGAGCGAGATGGCCGATTCGATGGCGATGACCATCACCAACCTTTATGGCTCCGCTTTGGCGTCGCAGTATCAATATGCTGTAGTCGACGCGCAGGGCGATACGCTCTACCGCTACGACGGCGGTTTCGTGAACGCTCCGGCCTATCTGCCTGACGGCAGCTACCAGCAGGCGGCAGCGCATGCCAGGCCGGAGGTGGGATATGCATTCCCGGAAGGGACGTCGCAGAGCGAGTACAGCGTGGTGCATGTGGTGCGAGAGGGTGTGGGTGGCGACGCGCACGGTAACAACGACACGGTGCGTTTCCGCCAGGTGTTTGCCGACTACTACGCTTACGACGACGGCTCGGCGGAGAACGGATACGGGCTTACCTCGACGGCGAGCCGCGTGTTTCTGGCTTGCCGCTACGACTTGAACGAGGCGGATACGCTGACGGCTCTGGACGTGTATTTCAATCGCTCGCTGGAGGGGCAGAACGAGGATGTGCCGTTCTACATTACGGTTTGGAGTTGCGAGAGCGGGAGGCCCAAGAGTGTCCTCTATCGCGACCAGCAGGTGCGTAAACCGGTTTTCGACGGGCTGGATTGCTACCATCGCTATGTGCTCGAGAGCGGCGTGGCCGTGAACGACACTGTTTTTGTGGGTTTTGAACAGGGAAACAATTATTTCATCAACATAGGATTCGACAGAAACTGTGATGCCAGCGACAGGATATGCTACCTGACCGGTACAGAATGGCAGCAGAGCATCTTGCGTGGCTCACTGATGATGAGGCCGTGCTTCGGTTCGTCGGCCACTGTCGGGATTGAGGAAAGGAGCGCGGAGCGGCGAATGTGGCCTAATCCGGCGGACGGGTATGTGATGATGGAAGGTCTGTCCGCGAATGCGCAGATACGCATCTACGATATGACAGGGAGAATGGTGGCCAGCGCACAGGGTAACTGTGTGGATACGCGAGGTCTGGCCGAGGGGGTGTATGTGGTGAGGTGCTTGGACGGCAAAGAACTTGTGTCTACGAAAAAACTTATAATTAAACACTGATGGACGAAGAACTGGAACTGGAAGAACAGCAGCAGGAACTGTATGAGCATTTTCATCTTGTGGTGGACCGCGGACAGGAGATGCTGCGTATAGACAAGTATTTGCAGATGCGGCTGTCGGGGGTGTCGCGCACGAAGATACAGGCGGCGATGAAGGCCGAATGTATACTGGTGAACGGCAAGGTTTCGAAGTCCAACTACAGGGTGAAACCGCTGGATGAGATCAGTGTGTTGCTGCCGGAGCCACCGCATGACTATGAGGTTCTGCCGGAGCCGGTGGATTTCAAGATTGCCTATGAGGACGAGGATGTGATAGTGGTGGACAAGCAGCCGGGGCTGGTGGTGCATCCAGGCGTGGGCAATTATACGGGAACGTTGCTCAATGGTCTGCTGTACTACCTGCAGGGGAAAACGACCCGCGGAGGAGAACCGGCCAAGCCCATGCTGGTGCATCGCATCGACAAGGATACATCGGGTCTGCTACTGGTGGCAAAGAACGTGGAGGCTCAGGCTTTTTTGGCCAAGCAGTTTTTTGAGCATACGATAGAAAGGAAGTACAATGCTTTGGTTTGGGGCGACTTTGAAGAGGATAATGGTACTATTATTGGTAATATAGGCCGCTCGCCGAAGAACAGGAAGGTGATGTGTGTCTATCCTCACGAAGAGGGTGTGCCCGAGGAAGAACAGAAAGGGAAGCATGCTGTGACACACTGGAAGGTGCTGGAAAGGTTTGGGTACGTGACGTTGGTGGAATGTGTGCTGGAAACCGGAAGGACGCATCAGATACGCGCCCACATGCGACATATAGGACATCCGCTTTTCAACGATGCCGCATACGGTGGAGATGAAATTGTGAAAGGAACCACTTTCACAAGGTATAGACAATTCGTGGAGAATTGTTTTGACGTGATGCCAAGACAAGCTTTGCACGCCTTGGTGCTGGGTTTTGTGCACCCAGCGACGAAAGAAAAAATGCATTTTGAAAGTCCGCTGCCGGAGGATATGAGGCAGTGTGTGGAACGGTGGCGCAACTATGCCGCCAACCGCAAGGACTAATATTCCCACATGGAGTTTTCGATGTCGAAGACTTTGTCTTCTATGATTTCGGCTTCGATGATGGCATCTTCGCCGGTGAGGTAGTCGCCGATGCTGCGGAGATAGCGGTTGGATTCACGTGTGACGTAGGCTTCGTAGTATTGGTTGATGAAAATCCAATCCCATGAGGGCTGCCGCGCAATGTTGTTGGGGTCGATATAGGCTGTGTAACGGACTAAAAGGTTGCGGACGGCAGGATTCTGCATGGGGACCCAGAAAAGGGGCTGCAAGCCCAGGGGAATGGCTTCGCCATGTAGGAGCTCGCGGTAGGTCTCCTTCAAAGGGGCAAGAGCCTTGCGTCGGGAGTCCTGGCGGGAGTCTTGCCGGCCGATAAACCAGACCTCACGGAAGGCATAGCTGTATATCTCGGAGCCGTCGAAGCTTTTGGGGCGTATGACCGTCTCGAAGAGTTCGTTGTCGTCTTCATCGTAGCCTATTTCGAGTTGGATGGTGTCAGGGCGCGTGTAGCGCTCAACGAAGGCTTGGTTGTCGATGGGGATGAGGAGGTCGTCGTCCTCGTAGATGGGTATTTCGCCTGCGGCCATGGCGTCCCAAATGATGTTGGCAAGGCTTTTCTTTCCGTAGGTATGGAATTCGTCGTCGGGATAATAAAAGAATTGGTTGAAGAGTTCTTCGACGTTGATGGTTTTCCATAGGTCGGTACTCCAAACTACATCGGATTGGCGGATGAAGGGGAAGGGAATGGGTTTGGCTGTGCCTTGGTCCTGGTTGGTATAGATAGTGTTGGGCTGCGACTCAAGAGCCTGGGCTACCGAGACGGTAGTCAGCGACAGGAGAAGCATCAGTATGGACAATTGTTTCTTCATTGAAAAAAAGAGTTAAGAGTTTTCACTCTTAACTCTTTTGTTTTTTGATTGTGAATGTTTGCTATTAGTATTCCCACATATCGGATTCGATGTCGAAAATCTTGTCTTCGATCTTCTGGGACTCCAGGATGGCGTCTTCACCAACGAGGTAGTCGGAGATGGAACGATTGTAGACGTTGGACTCGCGAATAATGTAGCTGTCGAAATAGCGCTGGATGAAAATGTCGTCGTAGGAACGCTCGACAACATCGTTGTTCTCGTCGTAAGCATTGGCGTTGACGAGTACGTCGCGCACGGTCATATCGTTCATAGGAATCCAGAAGGACCATTCGCGGGCATTGGCGCCAGTGGCGGTCTCTTTGTCATACTCAAATGCAAGACCGAGTATTCTCACTTTTTGGCGAGAGTCCTGTTTGTCGATGTACCATTTTTCCTTAAGACGGATTTTTGTTGCGGTGCTGGGATCAAAGGTACGGACATTAACACAAGTCACCATAATGGGCTCACCATCCTCGTCGAATTCAGGCTGGCCATCGTCTCCAATCTTGGGGCAAGGCGTTTCTATGGGTTCTCCTGCCAGGTCGGTGATGGCTTTGGCAGGGTCTTTGGCGACATTCATATCGTCGTCCTCATAGACAGTGGAAATCTCGCCATTTTTGACAGCGCGAAGGATGAGGTTGACCAGATTGGTACGTCCCTGAGTGTTGATGGAGTCTTCGAGGGGGAAGTAGAAGAACTGGTTGAACTTCTCGTTGAAGTCGATCTCTCTCCAGATGACCATTTCCCAGATGACGTCGCTCTGGCGCACCGAGGGATAGGGCGTGGCCTTTTTGCCCGTGGTAATGACCTTCGTGTAGAAGTCATTGGGGTTCTGCTGGTCGTCTGCATCAATGATGCTCTGTGCGTTGACTGTGGTGCAATAGGCTATCATTGCAAACACATAGAACAGGACTTTTTTCATATTTCAGTTTATTTTAATGTTACAGTGTATTGCGACTGCTTGGTCTTGCCGTCGGGCATCATCACGGTGGCAATGATAACAAGCTTTTCGCCCTTGGTGGCCTTACGGATCATTGACTCAATAGAGGCATTGAAACGAGGACCAGTGACATTCTCTTCCTTGGTACCTACGGAGACGAGCATCTTGACGATACGGATCATCTTCGGGTCGATCTTCAGCAGGAATCCAGGATCTTTAAGAGCCACAACGACGGTGTTTGCAGTGAGGTCTTTTCTGGCAATTTTGTCGCCACTTTGAATACCGTTGATGGAAAGGACTGGAGCGGGGATATCTTTCACGATGTAGCGATAAGAGCCCACGCGAGTGATTTTCTTGTCAATGGTGGCATCGATGTGGATGTTGAGGTTCTTTTGGCCGGCAGCGGGTTTGAGGATGTATTTGCCTTCTCCTGCACCGGGAGTGATGGTACCTTGTCCGTCGAGGACGGGCTTCAGGTTGCGTGTGTCGATACCGGCGGCGGAAACCGTGATGGGGTTGTCAAGACCGGCATAGACGACCTGCAGACCGTCGAGCTGAACAACACCGGCGGGTTTGGCCACGAAGTAGACGTCGTTGATGGGGTATTCCTTCGTACCACCGTCGGGGGAGGTGACGTAGGCCGTACCCGTGATACGCTGCGGACCAAGGTTGTTGCAGGTGGTTTTGTAAACGACCGTACCGCTATCGCCGCTGACAAGGTTCTGTCCGTTGATGGTGGCGCGGAACTGCTGTTTGGAATCGTATGCAGCCACGTTGATTTTGGTCTCATAGGTACCACCCTGCAGGATGTAGGTGGAACGAGGACGCGAAATCATGGCCACGTCGCTGAATGTCATGTCACCTTTGCTCACTTTCTTGTAGAGCATGTTGACGGCATCGTATTCAGCATTCATGGTCTCGGCTTTCAGTCGGGTCAGGGTGACCAGTGCGGCACCGGTGATGACCTCGTTGAAGTTCAGTTTCTCCCAGCTCACCTCGTTGCCCTCCTTGTCGTAGCCGCCGTTCATGTTGAGGGCCAGTTTGACATTGGTGGAGTCTTCGCCGAGCACCTCGTTGATGCGCTGTTTGTAGCGGAGAATCTTCTCTTTGATTTGCACGGCACCCAGGTTGGGGTCGGGGTTGTTGACATCGGGACCAATGAAGAACTTGGCAGGCTCATGGTTGTCCTCCAACTGTTTGTCGGTGAACCACTCGTAGCCAATGCTGTCGAGGGCCGTTTTGACGTTTTCATGGATGGCATTGCCTGCTTCGTCACGCAGCTGGAGTTCCCATTCTTTGTCGGTTCCAGGTACTTTGTAGGATACATTGCTGGCCACATGGCCGCCAATGAAGCTGTATTCCATGCTGTCGATGTATGCAGTAATGTCTTTGGAGAGTTGCCTGATTTCTTGAGCGCGATTATACATCTCCTTCACTTTCTCGGGGCTGTTTTTCATGGCGAGGTCGAAGTTGGTGTATGTGTCTTCAAGCTTGGCAGAGATGTTCTTGTTAGATTCATGCATGGCGGTGGCAACGCTCTTGAAGCCGTTGATAACCTCGGCCGAGACGTTAAGTGCCAGCATGGCGGTGTACACGAGGTACATCATTGTAATCATCTTTTGTCGCGGTGTTTCCGGACAGTTTGTTGCACCCATAGTCTATTCCTTTTTAGTTTTCCATTCAGTTAACAATATACTAATCGGGGAGTAGATTAAAGTCTGGTCTGCATAGCGGCCAGCATGTTGCCATAAACGTTGTTCAGTTCGGCAACCTTGCGGGTGAGGGCGTCAACTTGCTCTTTATACTTCATGATGCCATCGGCAGAATTGGTGAAGTTGGCCAGCATGGTGCCCATCTTCTCTTCAAACTCTTTATTGAGGTTCATCTGCGTGGAGGCATTGTTGATTTGCATCTCGTACATGGCATTGATGCTGCTGAGGCTGGCGGACATCTTCTTCATCTCCTCGACATAAGAAACCTCGCCGTTGAGCGACTGAGCGGTCTCCTGGTAAATGGTGGAGAGGGTGGAGATTGCCTCCGGAGCACCCTGCATGCTTTCGAGCAGGCGGCCGGCCTGGCTGGCTACACCGTCCATGTTGCTGACGAACTTGTCGGTAGCAGCGGTGACGTTGGCCATGTTGTTCATCGAGTTGGCGCTGTCGGCCAGGTTCTGCATGCCCTGTCCCAGACGGTCGATGAGTTCGGGGCTGATATGCGCATCTTCAAGCATCTTGTCGAGTTTGGCAGTGAGAGGATCGGCACTGACGGGCAGCGGTTTCTCAATTGGGTTGCCATTCTCGTCGTATTCAACATCGCCATTGAGGGCTGCTTCGTCAATCATGCCCGCCAATTCGGGATAGACAAGACTCCAGTCCCACTCTTTGTGAGGCGGTTCAAAGGCAGAGAGAAAGAAGATGACGCCTTCGACACTCATACCGGCGATAAGCATCATGTTTGCACCGGGCCAGTGCATGATTTTGAACAGTGCACCAACGATAACGACGGCTGCGCCCCAGCCATAGAGATAAGCCATGAAGGTCTTGTAGCCTTTACTGCGAACGAGATTGTTAATGAAGCTCATAATTCAAATGTTTTTGTGTTGCTTATATGTAAATGTGTTTTTCTTTTATTATTTGTACGTGCTTACTGTGCCACGTTGGAGGCGGTGCGCAGGTTGTCACCCTTCACGCGGCCCAGGTAGGGCTGCACGCAACGGAATCCGATGTAGCATTTGGCGGTGTCCATGAACTCGAAGTCGCGGGTCTGCACCTGGATGAAGTATTTCTGGTCTTTCCAGCTGCCACCACGGATAACTTTGCGCTTCATGGTCAATGCATCGTCGTCCTTGGCGTTGTAGTTGTAGTACGGGGTGATGGCGTTGGCAACGATATACGTCGTCTCGTTGTAGGTGTCATAGCACCATTCGCTGACGTTGCCGGACATGTCATACAGACCATAGTCGTTGGGAGCATAGTGACCAACCATCAGGGTCTTCACACCGCCATCGTCGTCGTAGGCGCCCTTAAGAGGCTCGTAGTTGGCCAGGAAGCAACCATTTGGATTGCGGACGTAGGGTCCACCCCAAGGATAGCTCTGAGCCTGGATGCCGCCACGGGCAGCGAATTCCCATTCGCTTTCGGTGGGCAGGCGGAAATCGTTGAGCTTGGAGTAGTTGATGTCCTCCAAATAGTTGTTCAGCATGTTGGAACGCCATACACAGAATGCTTTGGCCTGACGCCAGCTGACACCCACCACTGGGTAGTTGTCGTATGCGGGCGAGGAAAAGTAGCTGCGGGTATAGTCTTCGTTCATGCTGTAGGCATAGTCGTGCACCCAGCAGAGTGTGTCGGGATAGATGTTGATGAATTCACGCTGAATCTGCGAGTTGCGATTGTTCAGGCCTTTGGGACGCACGGCAAACGAGGTGCCGCGGAATTCGCTCTTGGTATCAATGCCATTCTCTTTCTCGGCGACCTGGTTGTAGTCGATAAAGTAATATTCATAATTCATCTTCGACACGTCGAGAGCGCGACGATGATAGATGTCGACAATATAGAAGCCACCGTCAATAAGGTATTGGCGGATCTCCGGATCGCTATAGTCAATCTTCGTTTTGTAGTTCAGCGTGGGGGGATCAAGGGGCTCGCCATATTCGTCTTCTTCGATGAGGAAGCCTTCGGCACCAGCCTCGCCGAGGATACGGCGGGCCACGGAGTCGCGCACGGCAGCTACAAACTGGCGGTACTCATTATTCGTAATCTCGGTCTCGTCCATGAAGAACGATCCTATTTGCATCTTGCGGGGTTGCGGAGTGCGTCCGTAGGTGACATTCTGCACGCCGGCACCCATGGTGTAGTTGCCCTGATTGACAAACACCATGCCTTTGAGGTCGATATCCTCAAAGTAGGGGCGGTCGTTGACACCTACAACTTCTCCGTTGTTAGAGGATTTGCAGCTCCACAAAAGGGCTGTCGATGCGGCGATGATGAAAAACAGCTTCTTCATATTGTCAATGTTTTATTTTATTCTTAAACGTATTTTTCTTAAAAAAGTTTCATTTATATTATGAATTCTTAATAATATATATTATCGTGTCAAGCGTGTGTTGCCCGAGACTGTCGGTTTGTGTTTCGGTCTGTCGATACGGAAACTGCCGTTGAGGAATACCTCGAAGGTACCCATGCTTCGGCCGGGTTTCATGTAGCCGAGCTTGGAGGTTGTGAGGTCGTAGGCAACGCCGACCTTGAGCCATTTCCAGTTGACACCGGCCATGAAGGTGAAAGCGTCGCGGATGCGATAGCCCAGGCCGCCCCAGAAAGCGTTGTCGTAGTCGACAATCAAGGCTGCCTCAGCCTGCCATACCGACATGCCGGCGCCCTTGATCAAAGCCGAAGGCTTCAGCTTGAACGAGGGGTTGAAGGTGAATTGGTATTCATAGCCGCCCATGATATAGATTGTGCGGGCGTTCTGATAGTTCAGTTTGTCGCTGTGCGAGCCAAGGAGGTTCTTCACCGAGAGGCTGGCATACCATACGCCGGGCACCTGGTAGTAGAGGCCGGTCGATACGTCAACCATGAAGTCCGACAAATCCTTGCCACTCACCGAAGGGTCTCCAGAACTGCTTATGGGATTGCCGGGGTCGCCAGTCAAGTCGTTGCAGCCGTAGAGGTTGGAAGTGTTGAACCCGAAGCTGTAAAGGTTGGCTTCGACGGCGGCGGCAAGATTGCCAGGCCCCCAATAGAGACGGAAGGCATAGTCAATGTCGATGGTCGTGTTGTTGTGATAACCGATAGATTGCGAATTGAAAATCAAGCCTACACCACCGTGCAGCCAGCGGATAGGCATGTCGAAGGAGAAGAGGTAGTTGACGGGAGTGGTGCCGGCGTCAACGCCCGGCACAGGGGCTTGAAGGTCGAGACCGAGCCACTGGTTGTTGTAAAGCAGGGTGAAGGAGATGGCTCCCGAACTACCCGCATAAGCGGGATTGTAGCTGAGACGATTGAACATGAAATGGGTGTACTGACCCTCGTTTTGCGCTTTGCAAACGGAGGAAAACAGCATCATTGTAACCAAAAATGACACTATTTTGGGCGCCCAATGTTCTTTTCTCTGTCTATTTAGTTTTGCCACAACGGCCTGTTTTTAATCGTTTTATATTCTCAGTTAAGCAAATTTTGCCCCTCTTGGAGAGGTCCGATTTGATTGTGCAAAGATAATAATAATTATTTAATTATTGCAAAAAATTCTAAAAAAAAATTATTTTTTCATTCCGAAGGGGTGATTTTGCACCCGTTGAAGGTGTGGCGCAACGCCCGGCTCAGCTCTTGGGCTTTCTTTTTGTCGAGGTGCACGTCCAGTATCAATGTGAACGTGGTGCTGTCGGGTGTATCGATGAGGGTCTTTTCGCGGTAGGGCTCCGGGAGCTTCTGTATCAGTTCGAAGGCTTCTCCGTGGCTCTGCACCGTGGCCAGAACCAGGTTGTAGTGGTCCCCGCTGGTTGTTGCCGAGGCAGGTGCCTTCTGCTGCTGCTTGGCGGCAGGCTTGGCCTCCTTGTGTTTGGTGGCTTTTGGAGGTGTGCTGGATTTGGCTTTGGTCGAAGGTGCCGCGAGAGCGTACTGACCCGATGCAAATCGCGATTTCACCGAATCGAACTTTGCATCCTGCGCCTCGCAAAGCTCTTCGTACCCCGGCGGCAGTATGCGTACCTTCACGGGCTGGCATCCCCGGATGCCGATGGCGTTGGCGGCACGGTGTGTCATGTCGATCACTCCCTTCTTCGGGCAGCGGTCGTTGATTTTGACAATCACCTGTAGCCCTGAGTTCTTGTTGGTGACGAGCACGTATGTGCCCATCTTGATTTTCCAGTGGGCGGCGGTGAAGAGGTTCTGGTCGAAAATCTCACCGCAGGCGGTCTTCCGTCCTTCGAATTTATTGTGATAGAAGGTGCCTTTCAGGCTGTATTCCGAGGTCGTGTCGTTCACGTCGTAGTTCTGCCCCATGGCAGCCAGGTGCACGGCCACGGTCATGGCAAGCAAGGCTATGATTCTGTGTGCTACCATACTACAGCGTCTGGGTGGAACCAATTGCCATGCAGGCGCAATACTTGTTCAATCACATCGCGTACACATCCCTTGCCTCCGGGATAGATGGAGATGTAGTCGGCTATCTCCTTGATCTCCACTGCGGCGTCGGCCGGGCATGCGGCCACCCCCGCACGGCGCAACAGCGGATAGTCGGGCAGGTCGTCGCCCATGCAGAGCACCTGCTCCTCCGTCAGTCCGTTGTCGGAAAGAAACTTCTCGTAGGTCTTTATTTTGTCGCCGCAGCCGGTATACACCTGTTCCACGCCCAGCGCCTTCATGCGGTTGTCGATGCTCTTCGATGTGGCGCCCGAAATGACGGCAAGCGTGTAGCCTTTCTTCACGGCGTATTGGATGGCGAAGCCGTCCTTGATGTTGCCGCAGCGCACCGCCTCTCCGTCGCCGTATGTCCACACGTCTCCGTTGGTCATCACGCCGTCGAAGTCGAAGACAAACGCCTTTATCGGGCCCAGTTTCTCCTTGTAGTTTATCATGTTGTTATTTGTTTGTTTCCAGCATATTCCACCATCTTTTCATACACCTCTTTCCATCCGGCCCACCCGTCCAGCTCGTTGAGGTTCTGGTTGTGCACAATACAGCAGTAGTTGCCGTCCACTTCGCGCACACGGTCAATCAGCCGGCGGTATACCTCCAGCCCTTCTTCTGGCTTGAGGCCCAGATGTTTCTTCAGCGTGGTGTCCATCACGCAGAAGGGGTGTATCAGCAGGTCGTTTTCGTGGTCGCGCTCCACGTCGTAGAAAGGGTAGGGCACACTGATGCCGGCGCGGAAGCCCACAACATCGGGGTAGCCCATGGTGTAGTCGTGGCGGATGCCGGCGTGCTGCATGATGCGATAGGAGCGTGGCAGCTTGAGCCTCAGGAAGTGGTAGCGGCCGCGCACCACCGTGCGGTGGATGATGCTCTCCAGGCGCTTCTTCTCGGTGTCGAGGCGCATGGGCTGCTCCAGCGAATGGTAGCCCGGGTGGATGCCCATCTTGGCATAGTCGCCAAGATGCTGCAGCAGTTCGCGCGTGTGTCGGTTGAGGTAGGAGGCCGGCTTGTCGTACTGCCCGTAGTCGGCCAGCAGTACAAAAAACAGCAGGTACGAGCCCGGCACCCGTTGGTGGAGGTCGATGATGTAGTCGAAGGTGTCGTAAGGGTCTTCTCCCTTGTGCAGCAGCACCTTGATGCGCCGCGCCACCTCGTCGGGCTGCTGGCGCGAGATGAGGTCGCGCAACAGACCCACCGTGGTGCGGAAAGTGCCTTTGTGGAGGTAGCTCCAGGCTGCGTCGATGTCCACAGTCTGCACGAACAGGTAGTTCTGTTTGGGCAGGTCGAGGGCTGGATAGCGCTCGAGCAGCTTGGTGCGTATCATCTTCGCCCACTGGTCCACCACGGGCTGGTCGAGGAATCCTTCCTTCCAGGCCAGGCTCTCCTTGGCGTCGAAACGGCCGTGCTCGTCCTCCCTGTGGGGAAGGTATTCCTCGTAGCGCGCCACCATGAAGAAGGTGGCCGCCAGGGGGTCGAAGCAGAAGTCAAGGTCGCGTCCGAACACGGGGTAGAGCATCCATTGCCCGTCGCGGCATTCGGCGTGCGGCTCCTGCTCCTCAATGGTGGTCTCGAACAGCAGCTGGTGCGATTTGATGAAGACACTGTCTCCCAGTCGCTTGGGACCATAACTCAACTTGGCGTCGCCCCATCGGAGGAAGTACTCCTCGTCGGTGGTGATGCTGTATTCGGCCTTGAGCAGGTGGTTGAAAATCACTTTCAACGTGTAGCCCAGCCGGTTGGTGAGTTTTGGTACATGTATGAGTAGCATTCAGGGTGCAAAGATACGACATTTTTTTGAATTGGACA
>DGTB01000175.1 GCA_002394185.1 Bacteroidales bacterium UBA4347
ATTAAATAAAATGTAATAGTTGACTGCGATTTGTCGGCAAAGATAGGCATTTTCTTCCAAAATGAAAGAAAAAAGTTGAAAAAAGTTTAAAACGAAAAGAAAAAGAAAGCCTTGCAGAAGGGGTCTTTTTGTTTTGCTCATATAACATAGACAATATGTTATTGTATTATTTATCGACACATCAAGCGGAAAAGCCGCCGAATACTTTTACTGTTAAGGTTGGTTAATCCCAGGGCTTTCGGTGGCTGTTTCCTTTATTATGTGTATATTTGCACCATTATCATCAATCACCGAAAACACCCGGAAATGTTGAAGACACCATTGAAAAGCCAGTGCCTGCGCGCCGTGTGGCTGTTGCTGATGTGTGGCATGGCCCATAGTGTGGCGGCGGCCCCGAAGCCCCGCAAGGAAGTGTTTGTGCCCATGGACTACTCCACTTGTGGCTACCGTGCGAGCGAAGAGGCCATCCCCGATGTGAAGAACGTGGTCTTTGTGGCGTGGAGTCAGGGCGACTGTCGCGCACGTCTGCAGCAGGCCATCGACTATGTGGCGACGCTGAAACCCGATGGTGAGGGCCGTCGCGGTGCCGTGCTGCTCGGCGAAGGCACGTTCCTGCTCTCAGCACCGCTGCGCATCACGGCCTCGGGCATCGTCGTCAGGGGCATGGGACAGCAGCAAACCATCCTGAAGATGACGGGCGCTGACCGCGGCGCAGCCATCTATGTGGAAGGCCGGAAAGACGCCATTTCGGCCGATTCCATCGCAGTTTCAGCCACCGACATCGCCGCCGGAAGCCGCACGCTGCGCCTTTCCTCCACAGGAAGTCTGCGCGTTGGCGACCGCGTCGTCGTCACCCGGCCCTCTACGGCCGAGTGGATTGCCTCGCTCGGTATGGAGGACTTTGGCGGCGGTCTCGACTATACCGGCTGGAAACCCACCGACATCGACATCCGCTGGCTGCGCACGGTCGTGGCCGTCGGTGCGGATGGCATCACGCTCGACGCTCCTGTCACCACGGCGCTGAGCCAGCGGTTCGGCGGGGCCTTTGTGCAGAAAGTGACCCACGACGGCGCCATCAGTGAGTGCGGCATCGAGAATCTGGGCATCGACGCGGCGTCTTCGCCCCGCCATGCCTTCGACGAAGACCACTGCTGGGACGGCATCAGCCTGGAGAACGTGCGCGACTGCTGGGTGAGGCGTGTGCATTTCCGCCATCTGTCGGGCTCTGCCGTGAACATCCAGCTGCACGGCAGCCGCGTCACCGTGGAGGATTGCCTGGCCGAGGAACCTGTCTCGGAGGTGGCAGGCTGGCGTCGCTGCGTCTTCCTGACGCGAGGTCAGCAGACATTGTTCCAGCGTTGCATCTCGCGAAAGGGCATCCACGACTTCGCGGCAGGCTATTGTGCCGCCGGTCCCAATGCGTTTGTGCAGTGCGAGGGCGAGGAGTCGATTGGCTTCAGCGGCAGCATCGGCTCGTGGGCAGCAGGACTTCTGTTCGACATTGTCAACATCGACGGCCACGACCTCTGCTTCCGCAACCTCGAGCAGTTTCAGTTTGGCACCGGCTGGAACACCGCCAACTCGATGTTCTGGCAGTGCACCGCCTCCACCATCTGGTGCTATAGTCCCGATGCCGACAACCGATGCAGCGCCCACGGCTGTTGGGGAACGCTCACCGGAAACGGCGAGTGGACCAGCAGCAACGACCATGTGTCGCCTCGCAGTCTGTTCTATGCGCAGCTGCAAGAGCGTCTCGACTCGGTGAAAAGACTGCGCTCTCCGCAGCCCTATATCCTGCCGCGCAGCACCGACGCCAGCAGTTCGCCCACACCCGAACAGGCCGATGAAATGGCCAGAAAATCGCTCTCCGAGCCCCGTCTCACCATGGAGATGTGGCTCGACAGCATTCCTTACACCGCTTCGCTGGAGCGCCGAGGTCTGAAGGAACTCAGGCCACAGCCCGAAAAGCAGCAGCCGTCGCGCCCTGCCTTCGCCATCGTGAACGGCCACCTCACCGCCAACGGACGGCTCATCACCGGCAACCGCTACGACATTCCGTGGTGGAGCGGCCGGGTGAAGGACAACTTCTGCGCCCACGGAGCCCGTCCGGCCATCACCCGTTTTGTGCCGGGACGCGAGGGAACGGGCTGGACCGACCGCATAGACTCCGTGGTCGGCCACCTGAAAGAACACCATTTCGCCCTGCTCGACCACAACTACGGTCTCTGGTACGACCTTCGCCGCACCGACCATGAGCGCGTCCGTCGCGCCGACGGCGATGTCTGGGCTCCCTTCTACGAGCAGCCCTTCGCCCGCAGCGGAGAGGGAACGGCCTGGGACGGCCTCACCCGCTACGACCTGACACGTCCCAACCAGTGGTACTGGACACGGCTCCGCCAGTTTGCCGACGCCGCCTCCAGCCAGGGCATCCTGCTCTTCAGCCAGCACTATTTCCAGCACAACATCCTCGAAGCCGGCGCCCACTGGGTGGATTGTCCGTGGCGGCCCGTCAACAATGTGAACCACACCGAGGGCGCCTTCCCCGAACCTGTTCCCTTCACAGGCGACAAGCGCATCTTCATTGCAGAGCAGTTCTACAACGAAGACGACGCCTCGCTGCGCCCACTTCACCGCCAGTACATCCGCATGTGTCTTGATGAGCTGAAAGACCAGCCCAATGCCGTCCACCTGATCAGCGCCGAATACACGGGACCGCTCCATTTCACGCGGTTCTGGTTGCAGACCATCGCCGAGTGGGAGGCCGAGACCGGCCGCCATCCGCTCATTGCGCTGAGCTGCACCAAGGATGTTCAGGACGCCATTCTGGCAGATCCTATATTAAATAATGTGGTGGACATCATCGACATCCG
>DGTB01000215.1:0-10463 GCA_002394185.1 Bacteroidales bacterium UBA4347
GAACAGGTCGTCGCCGACGAGCTGGCACTTGCCGCCGATCGCCTTCGTGAGCGCGACCCAGCCGTCCCAGTCGCCCTCGGCCATGCCGTCCTCGATCGAGTCGATCGGGTACTTCTTGACGAGGCCCTCGAGGTACTTCACCTGCTCGGCGGAGGTGCGCTTGGCGCCCTTCTTGCCTTCCTTCCAGGTGTAGTCGTAGACGCCGCCCTTCTTGCCCTCCTTGTAGAACTCGGAGGAGGCGCAGTCCATCGCGATCGTGACGTCCTTGCCGGGCTTGTAGCCGGCCAGCTCGATCGCCTTGATGATGCAGTCGAGCGCGTCCTCGATGGAGTCGAGGTTGGGGGCGAAGCCGCCCTCGTCGCCCACGTTGGTGCTCATGCCTTTGCTCTTGAGGACCTGGCGGAGGTTGTGGAACACCTCGGCGCCCATGCGGAGGGCTTCGGTGAAGGTGGGGGCTCCGACGGGCATGATCATGAACTCCTGGAAGTCGATGCTGTTGTCGGCGTGGCTGCCGCCGTTGAGGATGTTCATCATGGGGATGGGCAGGGTGTGGCCGCCCACGCCGCCGAGGTAGCGGTAGAGCTCCTGGCCCGTCTCCTGGGCAGCGGCCTTGGCGCAGGCCAGGCTGACGCCGAGGATGGCGTTGGCGCCGAGGCGCGACTTGTTCTCCGTGCCGTCGAGCTCGATCATCTTGGTGTCGATGGCTTTCTGCTCGCTGACGAACATGCCCTGCAGCTCTTCGTTGAGGACGGTGTTGACGTTGTTGACGGCCTGGAGGACGCCTTTGCCGAGGTACTGGCTCTTGTCGCCGTCGCGCAGTTCGCAGGCTTCGTGCACGCCCGTGGAGGCTCCGCTCGGTACGGCGGCGCGGCCCATGGCGCCCTGGTCGGTGTAGACGTCGACTTCCACTGTGGGGTTGCCGCGACTGTCGAGAATCTGACGGCCCCTGATTCCTATAATCTGACTCATAATGTTTTATATTTTTGGTTAAACAATTATTTATTTTAAAACAGGATGCAAAGATACGAAAAAAAAACGGCATTGCAGGCTTTTTTTGCATTATTATTTGGCCACCTCGCAAAACCTTCGTATCTTTGCACCGGATTTTAGTAAAGATGAAATGACACTACTCATTATATTCCTGTTAGGTGCGATGTCGATATCGTTCCTGTGTTCGATATTGGAATCGGTGTTGATGTCCACCCCCCTGAGCTATATCAGTATGCGTGAGGACGAGGGCTACCGGCCCGCCACCCTGTTCAAGAAATACAAGCAGGACAACGCTCAGGCCATTGCCGCCATCCTGAGTCTGAATACCATTGCCAACACCATCGGCGCCGCCGGCGTGGGCCGCCAGGCCGCCATAGCGCTGGACAGCGTGCCCTTCGGCGTGGTGTCGGCGGTGACTACGGTGCTGATACTCATCTTCTCCGAGATTGTGCCCAAGACCATCGGCACCAACAACTGGCGCCGCATGATGGGCTTCACGGCCAACACCATCCGCGTGCTCATCATCGGGCTCTACCCCGTGGTGGTGCTGGTGCAGTGGTTGACCAAGCTCATCTCGCGCAAGGACGAGGAGGAGACGGCCGTCAGCCGCGAGGAGGTGGCCGCCATGGCGGATATGGGCGAGGACGAGGGCGTCATCGACGAGGACGAGAACAAGATCATCCAGAATATCATCAAGCTCGGCGATGTGAAGGCCTACGATGTGATGACCCCCCGCGTGGTGGCCGCCACAGCCCCCGAGAGCATGACGCTCAAGGACTTTTACAAGGGCGATGTATACAGCCATTTCTCGCGCATACCCGTCTATGCCGAAGAGGAGGATTTCATCACCGGCTACGTGCTGCGCAGCGAGGCGCTGGAGGAGCTGGCCGAGGACCACTTCAAGATGACCCTCGGCGAAATCAAGCGCGAGATACCCCTCTTCAACGAGGAGATGAGCGTGGCCGACATTTGGGACAGCCTGCTGAAGCACAAGGAGCAGATTGCGGGCATCATCGACGAGTTCGGTTCCTTCCAGGGCATCATCACTCTGGAGGACATCATCGAGACCATCTTCGGCCTCGAAATCATCGATGAGAGCGACGAGGTGGCGGACATGCAGCAGTACGCCCGCGAGCGCTGGCAGAAACGCCAGAGCCGTTTCAAGGAAATCAAATTGCCTACGGAATAGAAACGCTATGTCAACCAGCAGATAACTCCGTCTGGGTGTCGGTTGAGTTTCTGATTTATAACCAAACCCATGTCACTATGAAAAACGCTGATGTACTCCGTTGTTTTTGTTGCAAAAAAAGGAATACTAAAAAGATGCAACAAGAAGAATAGGGAAATAATTATTTTTTTTCTTTCTTGCTTCCGGAAGCTATATTGCCAAAGTGGTGACTGCGAATAATGACTGTGAATATCTAAAATTAATAAAACAGTAGAAACAACTGATTATGAGATTAAAATGTATATTCAAAATATTATTTGCCTATATCCTGCTATGCTATGCACTGCCTGCGAATACCGCCCATGCCCAGCAGCAGGGCTTCCGCTGGGGCAAATGGTCCGAAGGACAAAGAGATCAGGGGACTTTATTGGACAAGGTGGTGGATTCTTATGTTGACAGTGCAGGAAACACCTATATCTTAGGACAGTTTGGCTTGTGTGCCCGTATGGGAGGAAACGGTCCTTATATATGTCCTATAGATTCCATTGATGGATATATGCATTGGAACAACACAGGCGTTTTCCTAGCCAAAATTGATTCTTTGGGAAATCTCCTGTGGTGCAAGTCGACCCGTAATGGAAGTAGGAATTCCGGTTGTGCGTCGTACAAAAATATTGTTGTTGATGATGACAAAATAACCATTGCATTCAGTTGTTTACATGGAGGTGAAGTGGGCAATTGGTTCTATTTTTTTGATACCATGCTGATAGAGCCAGATTATCAAGTCCATACCTCCGATATCAGAACATACTTTGTCACTTTTGACTTGGATGGAAACCGACTTGACTATCATGAGATACAGTTGTTTGCTTTTTGTGAAAACTCCAATAATATTTTTTTTAATTGCGCATTGACGAATGGCACTTTGTTGATTGACGAAGAAGATAATGTACATCTTATCGCCACGGGTGATTTCTACGGGGAAGACTCGTCGCACCGGGCATACATCATTGTGGACGGCGACACCAACAGAAGATACCCATTGAACATAAGGACCCAGAATGGAAAGACTTATTCCCAAACGGTATACTACAAGATGGACAGAAACTGGAACCTGATTGGCTCAAGATTCTTGATAGATAGCATTTCGGAGTGGTCCCCCCGTGGATCCCAAATGGCCAATATCCGAATCACTCGGGCGATTGTCGAGGGTGACTACATATACGCCCACGGAATTTTCTCTTGCAACGACATTTATTTCAATCCCGACACTTTCCCCGTCAAAGTGTTTCTGGATTCTGTCCACTACCTGAGGATTGACAACCTCGGCGACTGGGAGACGATGCCCTGCCTGCTGAAACTGGATAGAAACGGCGAGGTGGTATGGGTTCGACAATTATATGTTGTTGGATACTCGGACGACTTACCCATCTATCAAGATCTTGTAGGAGATGTCGCATTAGACGAGGAAAATGTCTATGCGTTCTATGTGCCTTATACGGATCTTTGCGACAACAGATTCGCTATCGACAGCGCATGCAACACCGTGGTCCCTCTGCAACCTATTGTATTTGGCCTCATTGTCTCCTACAATCGCGACACAGGTGTTCCTGTTGATTACTACTTGATAGATACAGTCAATAAAAACGGATCCCACAATTCTTTGGAAGTTATTGGTGATGAGTTGGTATTGAATGTCAGCTTCTTCCTTCTGTATAAGAATGAATTGTGCAAAATCAACAAGTATACCAAGGAGGTGACACGGTCGTCACCGATAACCTATAGTTGGACAAGCAATTATTGCAATAGTATGGCGGTCAACAGCAACGGATGGGTGTTTCGCGGAGAGGCAGGAGAAGGACCGAGGGTGTACGACAGCATTTTTCTCGGAAACTATCAGAAAGCCTCCGTCATGACCTTCTTCTACGACTCCACGTTGGACATGCGGCGTCCGCAGCCATGCTATGGCGTGGATACGCTGTGGAGCGCCGGGACGGCGGGCCATACGGTCACCCTCTCTTGGCGCAGCCCGTTCCCGCACCCGCGCTATGAGCTGGCTTACATCCCCGACGGCGGCAGCTGGGACGACGCCTCCCTCGTCGAGACGACCGACACCACCGCCTCCGTCGCCCTCCCCGACGGCCAGTGCCATCTGTTCCGCGTCCGCGGCCTGTGCGACGGACACCGCGTGGCGCAAGGCCCCTGGAGCCACACGGTCACCGTCTGCCCCCAGGTCGGTATCGGCGGCGTCGGCAACCCGTCGCCCGTCACGCTCTCCCCCAACCCCACCGACGGGGCGGTGCAGATACTGGGACTGCAAGGCGAAACGGCATCGGTGGAAATCATGGACATGACAGGCCGTGTGATGGCGACCTTTGAAAAAACCGCCTCCTTCGACATCACCGCCCTCCCCTCCGGCGTCTACACCGTCCTTGTCAAGACAATCCACGGCAGTGCCGAAAACAGCACCACCCTCAAGTTAGTCAAGGAGGAATAGCTGGCTTACTTGTCGTTGCATATCAACGTAGCCTTCTCTTCGAGGGGCAGGGTGCCGTCGATCCAACGGATGGGCACTCCGTTGCGTTCCATGCGGCGGAACCAAGTCATCTGGCGTTTGGCAAAGCGGCGGATGTCGGTGAAAAGGTCGCGGAAGAGTTCCTCCTGGGTGCACTGTCCGAGGAGGAAACGGGTGACGTGGCGGTATTCGAGTCCGTAGCGCATCAGGCGCTCCGGGGCTATGCCCTGGTCCAGGAGATGCTGTACTTCGGAGGTCATGCCTTCGTCTATGCGGCGGCGGAGGCGTGCCTCGATGCGTGCTATTACTTCTTCGCGTGGCAGGAGGAGTCCGTAGATGCGGTGCTCCAGGTCCGGTGCCTGGGTGCAGGCGTCGGGGTGGGCGAGGGCGAACTCCTGTATCTCGAGGGCGCGGACCAGGCGGTCGCGCGTTTCGGTGTCGGTGTGGTTGTGCAGGGGGCCGAGGGCTGCGAGGCGTGCGGTGAGTTCCTCGTCGCTGTAGGGCTCCAGGGAGCGGCGGTAGTCGGGGTCGACGGGAGCGTCGGCCAGACGGTAGCGTCGCACGACGGTGTCGATGTAGAGGCCTGTGCCGCCGCAGAGGATGGGTTGCCGGTGGCGGCTCTGGATGTCGGCCAGGGCGGCGTTGAAGTCGCGCAGGAAGCGGTAGGCGCTGTACTCCTCGCCGGGGTCGCAGATGTCGATGAGGTGGTGGGGAATGGTGGTGCCGTGGAGGGTGTAGTCGGCGAGGTCCTTGCCGGTGCCTATGTCCATGCCGCGGAACACCTGGCGCGAGTCGGCGCTGATGATTTCGGCTTCCAGACGATAGGCCACCTCGGCCGCCAGGGCGGTCTTGCCGGTGGCCGTGGGGCCGAGGATGGTGATGAGGGTGTTACTCATCGAGGAAGATGAGCTTGGAGCGTTGCTTGTCGAACTCGTAGTTGCCGAACTGCTGCAGGCCGGTGCGGTTGATGATGAACTTGTAGTCGATGCCCTTGACGACGACGACCTCGACGTTCTCGCGGCGCTGTTCGCCGATCTGCATGTGCTTGAAGACGATGGTGGTGCGGTCGATGATGTTGCCTTCGGGGTCGAAGGACTTGTCGCGCAGGGGGAAGTCTTCCTTGGTGAGGCGCTGCTGGTAGAGCAGGCTCATGGCCTCTTCCCAGGAGATGGCTATGGGCTCGGCGTAGCGCTCGTCGATGAGCATGGGCACCTGGAAGCCGTTGGCGATGCAGGAGATTTCGCCGCTGGTGGAGTTGATCATGGTGACGTAGAGGGTGCTCTCGTCGTGGACGATGGTGGGCTGCACCTCGGGCTCGTTGTCGGTGCTCTTGCGGTCTACGAGGTCGACCACCTTGCCATTTTTCTTTCCATCGGCAGGCTCTTCGGTGGCGGTGAGGTTTTCGACGAGGGAGCGGGAGACGTAGTCCTCACGGAGCACGAGGAACTCGATGCGGCGGTTGAGCGAGTGGGCTGCCTGTTGGCGGTCGCCGCTGAGGGTGGCGATGTAGTCGCACTCCAGCACTGTGCCGGCGGAGAATTCGTATTTCTTGCCGTTGTAGATGACGGTCATGTCTTCGTCGAGGGTGCGGGGCACGCGTTCGGCATAGCCTTTGGCTACGAGGCGTTCGCGCTCGATGCCGCGGCTGACAAGGTAGTCCACCACACTCTGGGCACGGCGCTGAGAGAGGGTGTCGTTGGTGAGGCCCACATAGGGCTGGCAGTCGGTATGGGCGCGTACCTCAACCACCAGGTTGGGGTTGTTCTCCATGACAAGGTAGAGGTCCATCAGTGAGTCCATGAACTGTGACTGGATGTCGGTTTTGGCCAGTTCGAAGTTGATTTGCGGCAGCACGATGGGACGGCGTGGCACGGGTTCCATGCGGTAGTCGTGCACGATGGTCTTGTTGGTGTTGTATCCGCGGGTGCTCTCCGAGCCTTCTAAGGAGTAGTAGCTCTGCTTGGAGAGGTACATCTTGTACACTACGTCGCGGCGGACGATGGTGCTGTCGAACTTGTAGAAGCCTTTCTTGTCGGTGCGGGTCTCGGCGGTGGAGCCGTCGGAGCCTACGAGCTTGATGCGTACATCTTTCATGAGCTGCATTGACTTCTCGTCGCGCACGGTGCCCTGGATGGCGTAGTTGAGGCCGGGGAGTTCGAAGTAGAAGAGGTCGTCGTTGATGGGGGGCGCCTGGGTGCTGCGGTTGTCGTTCTGGGCGGCACGGTTGTGGGGGTCCACGTAAGGACGGTTGGAGGAGAAGTAGCCACGCTCCAGGATGTTATTCTTCGAGTGGTCGGGATAGAAGACGATGGACATCTCGTCGTAGGACGAGTTGATGGGGATGCCGAGGTTTTCGGGCACGGACCATTTGCCGTTGGGGTTGAGGCGGGTGTAGAAGAGGTCCTGTCCGCCGACGCCTGCCAGGCCGTTGGAAGAGAAGTAGAGCAGCGAGTCCTCGCGCAGCACCGGCATAATCTCCTTGCCGGGGGTGTTGACGATGGAGGTCAGGTTGACGGGACGGCCGAAGTCGTCGGCGGTGCTCTTGCGCGTGGCGCGCCAGAGGTCGTATTCGCCGAAGCCGCCGGGCATATTGGACGAGAAGTAGAGCGTCAGTCCGTCGGACGTAATGGCGGGATAGAGGAATGTGTAGGCGGTGTCGCCAAGGTGTACATAGGTGGGAGTGCTCCATTCGCCGGGCTTGACTTCCTCGGCAGGAGCGGTCTCCTCCTTAGGCTCTTCTTCCGTGTCACCTTTCTTCTTTTTCTTCTTGGAGCTCTTCTTGGCTACACTTTTTTTCTTTTTCTTGCTCTTTGAGTCGAGGTTCTGCTGGGCGCGATTGGAAGTGTAGATGCGGCAGCGCACGGTCTCGTTTTCGCGGATGTCGCAGCGCGAGAAGAAGACGGTGTTGCCATCGGGGGTGAAGGAGGGTTCGCCCTCGTTGACATCAGTGTTGATCTTGCCGCTCTTGTCCCAAGGCTCGGGGGTGGAGTTCCACTGGCCGTTGCGGTCTTGATATACCATGAAGATGTCGGAGTATGCCTGATCGGTCCAGGGGTCTTTGTCAAGGCCTTCGCCCTCGGGGAAACGGGCAGAGGTGAAGACAATCTTGGTGGTGTCGTTACCCACAAAGCGGGGGGCAAAGTCGTTGTAGTCCGTGCACCACTCCGATTTCTTGCTGATGGTATGGCGTGTGCGGTTGTTGGCCAGCTGGTTTACGTATATCAACGACTGTTTGCGCTTGGCGGCATAGCTGTCCTTGGGCTCCATTTCGAGGTATTTCTGGTAGTACTGCTCGGCCTCGTCGAATTTCTCCTGGAAACGGCACATCTCGGCCAGGTTGAAGTAGAGTTTGCGCTCGCTCTTGTAGTACTCCTCGTCGGCCAGGCGCTTGTAGATGCGCTCGGCGCGCGGGTAGTTGTAGGTCAGGCGGTAGCACTCGGCAATCTGGAAGTACACGCGGTTCTTCTCGGCCTTGTTGTCCTTGATTTTCTCGTATGCAGTCTCGTATTCCCTCACGGCCTCGATGAAACGTTGCTGGTCGAAGAGGTCGTCAGCCTTGGCGGCAAGACTTTTCGACTGGGCGTAGGCACCGGAGGCCATCAGCATGGCTGCAAAGAGCAGGAAGAGTCCTTTTTTGAGTGTTTTCATATATATACCCAAGTTTTCTTTTTGTTCGTACTAATATCTAATTCAACTCATTAAACGACCTTTGTGGCCGATTCAATGTGCCGATTCAAAATGCTAAAGTACGAATTTTTCCCGATATGGCAAAATATTTTTTTTTGTTCCCTTCCTCACGCGATAGATTCAACGCCGGAGTACCTCACTGCACCACCACTTTCCTAACACTGGAGGCTGTGGGTGTGGTGAGGCGGAGGAGGTAGGGACCGGCGGCGAGGCGGCTGACGTCGAGCGTGGCCGTGGCACGGAAGTCGACGGCCATGATTTCACGCCCGCCGAGGTCCGTCAGGACGGCGCGGACGGGGCTGTCGTCCCCGGCCTTCAGGACAAGGCAGCCACTAGCGGGATTGGGATACACTTCCACGCGCAGATCGGCATCGACGCCGCTCAGTCCCGCGCTGAAGTTGCGGAAGCCAAATTGTGCAACCCCGGGGTTGAGCAGGGTGGAGTCGTAGCTGTGGTGCTGGTAGCGGCAAAGGCTTTGCAGCTTCACCCAGTAGAACGCCTCCGGCACTAAGCTGTCCAGGCGGAGAGTCGTGTCGGCGGTTTCATACACGACGGTGTCGTCCGGCCCTTCGACGGTCACGCGGTAGCTGTCGCCGGAGCCGCTGTTCCACTGGAGCACCGCCCACCCGTCGCCCCGCTCTCTCATGCGCAGCCCCGAAGGCCTCCGGCAGCGCGTCCTGTCGGGCTCCAGGATCGGAAACTCGTCTCCCCAAAGATAATTCCAGGGTGACACATTAAAAATATAATCACCTGAATATTCATTAGGAACCTCATTTCCCTCTGATATTCCAAAAGACTGGAAAACAGAATCATAATCTACAGCTAATTCCGTGTTATAGTAGAGGTCATGGTCGTATATACTCCTATAATTGCGAAATCTAGCAACAACATAGAAAGTGTCCGTCATCAGCCACGGGCGATGGAAGTAGGCTTCGGAACATTGTTCAACAAAGTCAACCTCATTCTCATCACCGAAATGATTTATCGCCCTGCATTTAAAGTATCGGGCCAAAGAAGAAGAGTCGATCCAAACAGTGTCGTAGAAAGTGTAGTGAAAATTCTCCTTCGTTGCCAACGAAATGCTGATGGCAGAATCCAACGGGCAATACCCCCTGATGGAAACGCCATAAATCATAGTGCCAGTGTCGGCAACTGTTTCCCCAAAAACATTGCGTCCTAAATAGTCATGAAGATTAGAAATCCTGAGTGTCACTGTGTGAGGGAAATACATATAACAGCTATTGGCTTCTGTGACGGTGTCCTGACCACGCATTGGGGCAAACGCAAGCAGGCTCAACAACAAAAGGCTGATTTTCTGCGTCATCTTTTTCATATTCGGTCGGTTTTATTGTTTGCGGCAAAATGGATTATGCTGCATAATATACAAAATTTTTCAATATGGGGAGAAAAAAAAAGCAGCACCCGCTAAAGAAAAACTCCTCCGCGCGCAAGTGCCTGTCGCACACCGCCCCGACACCTGCCAAATTCGGACCTTCTCATATAGTTCCTATATATTTCTCATATACTTCTTATATCACCTATATAAGAAGTATATGAAAACAATATAAGAACAATATAAGAAATGCCGGATTATGTATCTCTTCGCCCTCTCTCGGACCCCTCCTATCGGGAGACGCAGCGGCGGCGGGAGGCGGGGTCAGAGTTTGAGTTTGCTCTGGGCCAGCTCGGGGGTGACGGTGAAGGTGGTGCCTTTGGGGAGGGAGGGGAGGTCGAACATGAGGTCGGTCATGATGCTTTCCATGATAGAGCGGAGACCGCGGGCGCCGAGGTGGTAGCGCACGGCGTTGTCGACGATGAGGTCGAGGGTCTCGGGGGCGAACTCGAGGGTGACGTCGTCCATGAGGAAGAGTTCCTGGTACTGTTTGACGAGGGCGTTTTTGGGTTCGGTGAGGATGCGGCGCAGGGCCTCGCGGTCGAGGGGCTGGAGGGCGGTGAGCATGGGGAAGCGGCCCACGAGTTCGGGGATGAGGCCGAATTTCTTGAGGTCCATGGGCTGGACATACTGCAGCATGTTGTCGCGGTCGAGGGTGGCGCGGGTTTCGTCGCCCTTGAAGCCGATGACGTTGCTGTTCAGTCGGGCGC
>DGTB01000215.1:10565-16767 GCA_002394185.1 Bacteroidales bacterium UBA4347
TGAAGAGGATGTTGCGGGTGTTGATGGTGATGAGTTTCTGCTCGGGGTGCTTGCGTCCGCCCTCGGGGGGCACGGAGACGAGGGCGCCCTCGAGGAGTTTGAGCAGGGCCTGCTGTACGCCTTCGCCGCTGACGTCGCGGGTGATGGACGTGTTCTCGCTTTTGCGGGCAATCTTGTCGATTTCGTCGATGAAGACGATGCCGCGCTCGCAGGAGGGCACGTCGTAGTCGGCGGCCTGGAGCAGGCGCACGAGGACGTTCTCCACGTCGTCGCCCACGTAGCCGGCCTCGGTCAGCGTGGTGGCGTCGGCGATGCAGAAGGGCACCTTGAGCAGCCGCGCTATGGTGCGGGCCAGGAGGGTCTTTCCGGTGCCTGTTTCACCTACCATGACGATGTTCGACTTCTCGATTTCTACGTCGTTGTTGTCGTGGTGGGTGGCGTTGTAACGCAGGCGCTTGTAGTGGTTGTAGACAGCCACGGCGAGGACGCGCTTGGCGGCGTCCTGGCCTATGACGTACTGGTCGAGGAAGGCGCAGATGTCGGCCGGGGTGGGTATGGGTTCGTTGTCGATGGCCGCGTCGGGCTGGCTGGAGCCTTGGTGCTCCTTGAATATCTGTCCGGCCTGGCGGGCGCAGTCTTCGCAGATGTAGCCGTTAAGACCGCTGAGCAGCATGCCTGTCTGCGACGCCGGGCGGCCGCAGAAGGAGCAGTGTTCTTCGTTAGGGGTTGTTTTTTTTGACATAGAGAGGGGGTTGGATTACAATAACTGGTTTTTCGAGGCGTCTTGCCTGATGAATATGAAAAGGAGGATGGTGAAGGCCAGCATCGAGGAGCCGCCGTAGCTGAAGAAGGGCAGGGGAATGCCGATGACGGGCACAAGGCCCAGCACCATGCCTACGTTGACGAAAAGGTGCATAAAAAGGATGCTGGCCACGCAGTAGCCGAAGATGCGCGAGAAGGGCGACCGTTGCCGCTCGGCCATGTTGACGAGGCGTTGCAGCAGCACGCCGTAGAGTATCAGCAGAATGGTGCATCCCAGGAAGCCCCATTCTTCACCCACGGTGCAGAAGATGAAGTCAGTGTGCTTCTCGGGCACGAAGTTGGCCTTGGTGACAGTGCCGCCGAGGAAGCCTTTGCCAATGAGGCCGCCGGAGCCGATGGCTATCTTGGACTGGTTGACGTTGTAGCCTGAGCCCTGCAGGTCCTCGGTCTTGCCCAGCAAGACGTCGATGCGCTCGCGCTGGTGGCTCTCCAGAACGTTGTTGAAGACAAAGTCGACTGAGAAGACGAAGGCGGCGCAGCAGAGGAAGATGGCGATGGCGCGGAGGTAGTCCTTGCGCGTGCGCTTGTTGAGCCACACGAAGAGGTAGGCCACGGCCAGCAGGGCCAGGATGCCGAGGAGGATGTATTTGTTAACCAGCAGTGCCAGCACGAAGAGGACTATAGCCGCCACGCCCACCACGAGCACCGCGCCCGAGACGCCTTCGCGGTAGAGGGGGAAGATGAAACTGGCGAAGACCAGAGCCGAGCCGGTGTCGTGCTGCAACAGCACGAGGGCGGCGGGGATGGCAATGAGCACTATGGAGACCATCTTGGTGCGCAGGTCTTTGAGGTCGACATCGATGGCCGATAGGTATTTGGCCAGGGCCAGGGCGGTGGCGAACTTGGCGAATTCGGAGGGTTGGAAGCGGAAGCCGCTGATGTCGATCCACGATTTGCCGCCGTTGACGGTGACAGCCAGGAAGAGGGTCAGTACCAATAGACCCAGGACGATGCCGTAGATGGGGTAGGCCATGTTAGAGAAGACGCGTGGCTCGGTGAGCAGGATGACGGCGGCCGTGAGTATGGCCAGGCCCATCCAGATGAGCTGCTTGCCAGGGTACTGCTTGAAGTCGAAGATGGCGGCGTGGCTCTCATCATAGCAGGCCGAGTAAATGTTCATCCACCCGAAGAGCATGATGGCCAGGTAGATCCCGATGGTAATCCAGTCCAGTTTGAGTTTTTCTTGGTACATGTTCTACTTCTTTTTCTTCTTCACTCTCCGGGTGAGGGGGAGTTTCTGGCAGGGGTTGATTTCTTTGTACATCTTCTCGACGTCGGTGCGTTTCACTTCGCCGTTGAGGTATTTTTCCACCAGGAGGCCTGCGATGGGTGCCGCCCAGGTGCCGCCGCCGCCCTGAGCGTTCTCCACGTAGACGGCCATGGCTATCTTGGGGTTGTCTTTGGGGGCAAAGCAGATGAAGACGGAGTGGTCGTTGCCGAAGTTCTCGGCGGTACCGGTCTTGCCACAGATGTCGAGGCCGTCGACGCGGGCGCGTCGTGCTGTGCCGCCGGCCACATGCACCACGTCGTACATGCCCGCGGCAGCGATGTCGAAGTATTGGCGGTCGATGCCGGTCTCGTGACGTTGGAGGTATTTCTCGTTGCGCACCGAGTCGGGGCCGTAGAAACGCACCATGTGGGGTGTGATGTAGTAGCCGCGGTTGGCCACGATGGCCGCGAGGTTGGCCATCTGGATGGGCACCACGGTGACCTCGCCCTGGCCGATGGAGTTGGAGTAGATGGTCGAGAAAGCCCAGCGTTCCTTGCCGTACCACTTGTTGTAGAAGGCTGTGTCGGGGATGTTGCCCGAGGAGAGTCCGCTCTTGGGCAGGTCGATGTCGAGCTTCTGTCCGAAACCGAAGCGCATCATGTAGTCGTGCCAGACGGTGAGGCCGTACTGGGCGTCCTTGTAGAGGTTTTTGTATTTTCCCTGTTGCACAACGCGGCGGTAGACCTGGTAGAAGTAAGGGTTGCAACTCATCTTGATGGCCTCCTGCACCGAGCGTGCCGAGGGGTGGTTGTGGCATCCCACGAGGTTCTTCTCGCAGGCGAAGCCGCTGTTGGGGCTGATGACGCCGAGGTCGAGAGCCACCATCGACTGGGCCACCTTGAAGATGGAGCCCGGCGGATACTGGCCGATGAGGGCGCGGTTGAGCATGGGCTTGGAGATGTCGCTGTTGAGCATCAGGTAGTTCTTGCCGCGTATGCGTCCCACAAGGAGGTTGGGGTCGTAGGTGGGGGCCGAGACCATGGCGAGGATTTCGCCCGTGGAGGGTTCGATGGCCACGACGCATCCGCGCTTGTTGGCCATAAGCTCCTCGGCGTAGGTCTGGAGGTCGGCGTCGAGGGTGGTGTAGAGGTTGCAGCCCTCGATGGGCAGGGTGTCGAATTCGCCGTGGCGGTAGGGGCCTATCTCGCGGTTGTGGGCGTCGACGTGCATGATTTTCTTGCCCTTGGTGCCGCGCAGCACCTCTTCGTAGCTCTTCTCGAGGCCGCTCTTGCCGATGTAGTCGCCGCGCTTGTAGTAGGGGTCCCGGTCCAGGTCGCCTTGGTCCACCTCGCCCACATAGCCCAGCACCTGCGCCGCGATGGGGCGGTCGTAGATGCGCAGGGTGCGCTGCGAGATGTAGAAGCCTTTGAAGCGGAACATCTTGTTCTCGAACTTGGCGTATTCCTCCTTCGAGATCTGCTTCATGAAGATGGAGGCCGAGTAGGGGGAGTATTTGCGGGCCTTCGTCATGCGCTCCTCGAAGTCGTCGAGGGTGATGCCGAGGCTCTGGCAGAAATAGGCGGTGTCGAGGTTTTTCACCATGCGGGGGATGACCATGAGGTCGTAGACGGCCTCGTTGTGGACGAGGAGTTCGCCGTGGCGGTCGTAGATGAAGCCGCGGGCGGGGTATTGCGTCACGTTGCGCAGCGACTGCATCTCGGCCTTCTCCTTGTATTCGGGATTGAAGAGCTGCAGCACAGCCAGGCGCCCCACAAAGAGGGCTCCTACAACGATGAAGATAATCTTCACCACATGGCTCCGGTCGGCATATTTATTGGACATAATTTTCTTTTAACGCCAACCGCCATTAAATATTGCCTGCGTGAATAATTTTTTTTATTGCCGCCAGCGGAGTGTCTCGATGAGGTGGTCGATGTCGCGCTGCATGTACTCCAGCATGGGGGCCAGGGAGTCGTTGTTGGGCGCCTTGTTGATGTAGAGGGCGCCGCGCAGGAAGTGGCGCACCGAGTCGGTGGCGTAGAACTGGTATGTCGAGGCCACGCGGCTGCCTTTGAGGTGCCAGCGGACGGCATGCACCGTGTGATCCTCGCTCTCGTAGACCTGCTCGTCGATGCCCGAGGTGAACTGATAGTGCTTCTCCAGCATGCGCGACGAGGTGTCGATTTGGCCGCGCAGGTCGTCGCGGCCGTTCAGCTGCTTGTAGGTGAGGAACACCACGCCGTCCCACTGCGGATACATCAGGTCGATCCACCGCTCCCCCTTGGGGGCGTCCTTCTCCGTCCACTCGATGCACTTGTTGGCCTCGAAGATGAAGGGGAAGGTCTTGGTGTAGCCCGAGAGGACGATGGTGGTATCGCCGTCGAAAACCAACGTGTCGCCGGGATTCGTGCGCATGGTGTCCAGCAGGAAATACTCATGCTTCGGCATGTCGACGCGCAGGTAGGCCTGCGGCTTGGGGGTGTAATCGCCGTTGCCGCCGCAGGCCGCCATAGCTAAGACGGCCATCGTTGCGAATAGTATATTTTTGATTTTCATTTACTTTGAACTTTAAACCTTAAACTCTAAACTTTATTTTGTATCTTTGCACCCATGAATCGCCTGCAACACTTCCTGCGTGCCAAGACGCAGTTCAACCTGCACTCGCCCTTTGTCTACGGGCTCTACACCGAGGTGCTCTTCTCGCGTGCTCCGGGTGCGCCGCGTGGCCGCTACGAGGGCGCCCTCTGGCGCCTGGAGCGCCACTATGGCGTCGCGGCCGACCGTCGTTCCGGCGGCGAGGCCACGTTCTCCTGCCCCGACGGCGACTTCCTCCTCCTCGACCATCCCCACCGCCGCGAAGACCGCTGGCAATCCGTCATGGACGACCCCCGCTGGCAGGTGACGCTCGACTTCTTCTCCTACGGCATCGCCGTGCGCAACCCGCGCCTTTCGCGCCAGCATTTCATCCTGCGTTAGCGCATCTGGCGCCCGTCGAGCATGGGCACGAAGCTGTAGGCGCCGAATTTCTCCACCTTCCACTCGCTCTGCGAAGGGCCGTTCTTGGTGATGCGCAGCATCTCCTGCCCCTCGTCGTCGTCGAGGGGGATGACCATGATGCCGCCCTCCTTCAGTTGACCCATCAGGGCCGCCGGTATCTCGCGTGCGCCGCAGGTGACGATGATGCGGTCGT
This sequence comes from Bacteroidales bacterium UBA4347, assembly GCA_002394185.1. Lineage (GTDB taxonomy): Bacteria > Bacteroidota > Bacteroidia > Bacteroidales > P3 > Colimorpha. The sequence goes on from DGTB01000215.1 coordinate 15,788, forward strand.
AGGGACCGTAGTCCACTTCCGTCAGCCCGCGGTAGCCGTCGCCGAGGAAGCAATGGGCACGGAAGCCCAGTTGGCTGAGCAATGTGCGTGTCTTGTCGAAGAGCCCTTTCTGGCGTTCGATGCTGAACACTTTGGCCCCCATCTTGCAGAGGATGGCCGTCTGGTAGCCGCTGCCGGTGCCTATCTCCAGCACCTTCATGCCCGGCTGTACGCTGAGCAGCTGGCTCTGCATGGCCACGGTGGAGGGGTGCGAGATGGTCTGGTCGCAGCCTATCTTCAGCGCGCGGTCCTGGTAGGCAAAGGCGTCCAGGGCGCTGTCGATGAACCAGTGGCGCGGCACCTCGTTCATGGCCCGTAGCACGGCCTCGTCCACAATGCCCTTGCGGCGCAGTTCGTCGCACAGCTGCTGGCGCAGGCCTTTATGTTTGAAGGTGTCAATCCTTGTCATAGCTGAATCCCTGTGCCACCAGGTCGATAGTCGTGTTCTGCGGCGTCACCATGACGGAGGGCATGCCCTGCTCGGTGACGTAGCCTATGATGTGGATGCCCTCCATGGTCTTGACCTTCTCGTAGTCGGCCTGGCTGACGGTGAAGAGCAACTCATAGTCCTTGCCGCCGTTGAGGGCGCAGCTGACGGGCAGCAGGTTCTTGCTCATCTCCGAGCATACGCGCGAGCACTGGTAGTCGATGGGCAGACGCTCCTCGTATACCTCGCAGCCGTGGCCGGAGGCTTTGCCGAGGTGCAGCAGGCTGTCGGCCAGGCCCTCGCTGACGTCGGTCATCGACGTGGGCACCACGCCGCGTTCCGCCAGGCTTTTCACTATGTCCATGCGTGGCTCGGGCTTGAGGAAGCGCTCCAGCACGTAGTCGAAGCCGTCCAGGTCGGGCTGGAAATTGGGGTTGGCCTGATAGGTGACCTTCTCCCTTTCGAGCACCAGCAGGCCGGCATAGGCGCTGCCCAGGTCGCCGCTGACGCAGAT
>DGTB01000215.1:16814-16974 GCA_002394185.1 Bacteroidales bacterium UBA4347
GCCGCTGACGCAGATGAGGTCGTTGTGCTTGGCACCGTGGCGGTAGGCGATGCGGTCCTCGTCGGCGGTGCCTATTAGGGTGACACTGATCACCATGCCGGCACGTGTGCTGGCGGTGTCGCCGCCCACAAGGCTCACGTCGTAGCGGTCGCAGCAGAGG
>DGTB01000050.1:0-443 GCA_002394185.1 Bacteroidales bacterium UBA4347
ATTTTTTTTGTATTTTTGCATTTTATTTTGGATACTAATAATTATTGATATGAATATTACAACCACACTCTCTCAGGCAGTTGCCGACGCACTGAAAACACTTTACGGCATCGAAGCCGCAGCTGAAAGCATCGTCTTGCAGGATACGCGCAAGGAATTCAAGGGCGACTACACCCTCGTGGTGTTCCCCTATGTGAAGCAGGCGCGCAAGAGCCCCGAGGCGGTGGCCGGCGAGATTGGCGAAGCCGTGAAAAGCGCCCTGCCGCTCGTGGAGAACTACAATGTTATCAAGGGGTTCCTCAATTTCGAGGTGGCCGACAGCTACTGGACTTCGTTTGTGGGCGAGAAAGCTGCCGACGAGCGTTTCGGTCTGGCACCGGTCGACGAGAAAGAGGCTCCGGTAGTGGTTGAATATTCGTCGCCGAACACCAACAAGCCCCTCC
>DGTB01000050.1:486-1283 GCA_002394185.1 Bacteroidales bacterium UBA4347
ACCAACAAGCCCCTCCATCTGGGCCATATCCGCAATAACCTATTAGGCTGGTCGGTGAGCCAGCTGCTGGCCGCCAACGGCGCCAACGTTAAGAAAGTCAACCTCGTGAACGACCGCGGCATCCACATCTGCAAGAGCATGCTGGCCTGGCAGCGCTTCGGCAACGGCGAGACGCCCGAAAGCACCGGCATGAAGGGCGACCACCTGGTGGGCAAATACTACGTGGAGTTCGACAAGCACTACAAGGCAGAAATCAAGAAGCTGATGGAGAGTGGGGTAGAGGAGGAGCAGGCCAAGAAGGAGGCCCCCCTGATGGTGGAGGCGCAGCAGATGCTGAAACGCTGGGAAGAGGGCGACAAGGAAGTGCGTGCCCTGTGGGAGAAGATGAACGGATGGGTGTATGCCGGTTTCGACGAAACCTACCGCCGCCTCGGTGTCAGCTTCGACAAGGTGTACTATGAATCGAACACCTACCTGCTCGGCAAAGAGCTGGTGCAGAAGGGTCTGGATATGGGTGTGCTGTACAGGCGTGCCGATGGCGCCGTCTGTTGCGACCTCACCGGCGACGGCCTCGACCAGAAGGTGCTGCTGCGCAGCGACGGCACCAGTGTCTACATGACCCAAGACCTCGGCACGGCCCAGCTGCGCCACAACGACTTCGGCGCCGAGCGCCTGATTTATGTCGTTGGCAACGAGCAGGATTACCACTTCAAAGTGCTGAAACTCATTCTCGGCAAGTTGGGATTCGACTGGGCCGACAAAGTTTATCACCTCAGCTACGGCATGGTGGAACTGCC
>DGTB01000050.1:1370-6392 GCA_002394185.1 Bacteroidales bacterium UBA4347
ACGGTGGTGGACGCCGACGACCTCATCGACGAGATGGAGAAGACCGCCGAGGAGATGAGCCGCGAGCACGGCAAGAACGACGATCTCAGCCCCGAGGAGCAGCAGCACCTCTACCACATCCTCGCTCTGGGCGCCCTCAAATACTTCATTCTCAAGGTCGACCCCACCAAGAATATGCTTTTCAATCCCGCCGAGAGTATCGACTTCAACGGCAATACAGGCCCCTTCATCCAGTACACCCACGCCCGTATCCGCAGCATCGTGCGCAAGGCCGGCGAGAGTGGCGCAATGAGCATGGAAGGCGTGAAGATGAACGAGAAGGAGAGGGGAGTGGTCAAGGCATTGCACGCCTTGCCGGAGACCATACGCCAGGCCGCTGCCGCCTATAGCCCCGCCATGGTGGCCAACTACGCATACGACCTTGCCAAAGCCTTCAACAGCTTCTACCAAGACACTCCCATCCTGAAGGAGACCGACCCGAAGGTGAAGCAATTCCGAGTTACGCTCTGCGCCATGGTGGCCAACGCCTTGAAGAACACCATGGCCATCCTCGGCATTGAAGTACCTGAAAGAATGTAAACTATATGGATCTATTTGAACTTTCAATCGAAATCCCGTCGTATCTCTGCGACCGCAAAGACCTTTTGCATCCCTGGGCTGCTGTGAGGCTTTGCCAGGAGGTTTCCGAGTTCCACAGCAAGGCTACCGGCATCGGCTATGAGGACATGGTCAGCCAGAACCGTATATGGATTATCTCGCGCGCGTACTATATTATTTATAGGCGTCCTGCGGCCTTCGAAAAGGTTATGTTAAGTACATGGTCGCGCGGCAACGACGGTTTGTTTGCTTTCCGCGACTACCGCATGGTGGATACGAAAGGCGAGACGCTCCTGGCCGGCACGACCTACTGGCCCGTGATTGATTTCACCTCGCGTAGACCCATCCGCCTGAAGGATGTCCTGGACAACTACGAATACCGCTACGAGGAAGCCACGAACCACAGCGTGCTGGAGCGCCTGCGGTTGCCCGACATGTCCAATCCGGACGGACGGTTTGAACAGACGGCGTTGTTCTCGTTGATCGACCACGCTCAGCACGTCAATAATTCTGAATACGTCCGCCTGGCTATCGACAGCATGATGCAGACCGGTTTCGACATAGACAAACCGTTCAGCATCGAGGTCAATTACCAGCACGAAACACAACCCGAAGACACGCTCTCAGTTTTGCGTAAACAAGACGGCGACGCAACCTTTATCCAAATAACGAATTCTCGTGGACTTAGCGTTGCAGCAAAAATTGCGCGTCCTTAAGCAAACAATGATTCGCTAATACACAAATAAAGTCGACCGACATGGCATGGCCGACTTTATTTTATTTTCGACATTTCGTGATGAATATCGGGGTTATGTTAAGTAAATATTGTTAAGTAGTATCATACGACGCTCTTTCTTCCTTCTGGGAATGGATTATTGTTTGGCGGCGGAAATAAGTGCTTCCTGGTCAATATGGCAGTCGTGTTTCAATTGTTGCACGCTGCCGTGGGTTACAAACTTGTCGGGTATGGCAAGAATTGTGATTTTTGACGTTTGCTCGGGATGATGTTCGGCCAAGTAAGTTTCAACAGCTTCTCCAAAACCGCCCAGTTTGACACCATCCTCTATGGTGATGATTTTCCTGAAGTTTTTCGAAGCAATCTCATCTATCATCTGCTCGTCCAACGGTTTGAGGAAACGCATGTCGTATACGGCTGTGGAGATGCCCTCACTGGCAAGTGAGTCGGCGGCGGCGAGAGCGTCGTTGCCGGGGAAACCGAGGCTGACGAAGGCCACGTCGCTCCCCTCTCGCAGGCAACGCCCCTTCCCTATTTCTATTGTCTTCATGGGCGACTGCCAGTCACTATGGATACTTGCGCCGCGCGGATAGCGTATGACTATGGGGCCATGGCCAGGCTGCTGGGCGGTGTACATCATATCGCGTAGTTCGTGGTCGTCCATGGGGGCGCAGATGGTGAGTCCGGGAATGGGACGGAGGGCTGCCAGGTCGAAGACTCCATGGTGCGTGGGACCGTCGTCGCCCACAAGGCCTGCCCTATCCAGGCAGAAAATAACGGGGAGGTTCTGCAGGGCCACGTCGTGGATAATCTGGTCGTAGGCACGCTGGGCGAAGGAGGAATAGATGTTGCAGAACGGCACAAGTCCCTGCGCTGCCAGGCCGGCGGCAAAGGTGACGGCATGCTGCTCGGAAATGCCGACGTCGAAAACGCGGTCGGGCATGCAATCCATCATCATGTTCAGCGAGCAGCCTGTGGCCATGGCCGGCGTGATGCCAACGATGGCGGGGTTCTGCTCTGCAAGTTCGATGATGGTGTGGCCAAAAACCTCCTGGAATTTAATGGGTTTACCCTGCGTGCTACTCACAATCTGCTGACCTGTCTGGGCGTTGAATTTGCCGGGGGCATGATAAACAATCGGGTTCTGTTCGGCTTGCTTGAGACCTCTCCCCTTGCGCGTTACCACATGCAGAAGCATGGGACCATCAAGGTTTTTGAGGCGTTCAAGGATGTCCGTCAGGCCCACGATATCATGTCCGTCGACGGGTCCGAAATAACGTATGCCAAGAGCCTCGAAGACATTGGGGGTGCCGAGGGCGATGGTTTTCGCCAGACGGGTCATCTTCTGCGCGAAACCTTTGGAACGCTGGCTGAAACCCTTGCCTGTGTCCAGTCGTTGCCACACCTGCTCCTTCAGTTGGTTGTAGCGTGGCGAAGAGGTGATACGCATCAGATTGTTGTTAAGACCTCCAACGGCTTTGTCGATGGAGATGCCATTGTCGTTGAGGATAACGATGATGTTGGCTTTGGAGAGGCCCACGTTGTTGAGAGCCTCGAAGGCCTGACCGCCGGTGAGTGATCCGTCGCCAATGACGGCGATATGCTTGCGGGTTTCGTTGCCCTGCATACGGGAGGCCACGGCCATGCCGAGGGCGGCGGAGATAGAGGTGGAACTGTGGCCGGTGCCAAAGGCGTCGTAGGGGCTTTCGCTCATCTTAGGGAAGCCGCTGATGCCGCCATAGGTGCGTATCGTCTGAAAGGCCTCGCGGCGGCCAGTCAGTATTTTGTGAGCGTAGGCCTGATGGCCGACGTCCCAGATGAGTTTGTCGTCGGGGGTGTTGAAGACATAGTGCAGGGCGACGGTAAGTTCCACGGTTCCAAGACTCGAAGCCAGATGGCCGGGATGGGTCGAGAGTGTGTCGACAATATAGGTACGAAGCTCGTCGGCAATGGCTTGCAGCTGGTCGGGCTTTAGTTTTTTGAGGTCATCGGGGCTATTGATATCGCACAGGGTCATTTCTTTTCGGTTTTGGTATTGAAGTCGTAGCTGGGAGCTTGTTTGGGCAGCGGGGAGAAGTCTTTGTTCAGTTTTTTGTCGCCAAGCCGGCCCTGGGCACCTTTGCGGAGCTCCCATTTGCCGTCGATGAAGGCGTAAGCCAATTCCGTCCCCGACGGCACGTAGTATTGATAGAGGCCTTCCATGCCCGGAATTTGAGGCTCGACCTCGTCGAAGATAATCATTTTTTCTTTGTGTTCCTTCACGATGTCAATGGTGCGGTGGCGGTTGGTGCCCTTCACCTTTTCTCGCTTGTGCTCCACTTCTTGGATTATCTGTGTCTCGTAGGAGAGGCTCACCATAGCGTCGTTGGAATACTCCAGCACCACACGGCGCTGGTTGCGCATGCGCCGGAACAGCGGGGCGCCGAATTGGGGTTCACCGCCTTTGATCCACACAGGTTCGATAATCTTGCGGTCCGTGATGTTGTCCACCCCATTCCATCCCAGGAGGGTGTAGTAGGTGCGGCCACCGGCTTCGACCTGGATGAGTTCCTGGTAGATGGCTCCCAACCAATTGTCGGCTGACAATACCGTCTCTTCGCGGTTCATAATTTCCTCCGATTTGTCGTTAAGCAACCGGTATTCGAACATCTCTTCTTTTTCATTATAATACTGCACAATGCCAAAACACTCGAACTCGCCGTTGTCGCGGATGACGGCCCAGGAGAAGATGCGGAACTTGCCGTCGGGGGCCGTGAGCACGGACACATAGTCGGGCAGATTCCATTTCCAGCGCTCGGAGTCCTCCTCGTCGAGGGCCTTGCAAAGCAGCTGCACAGCCTCCTCGGAGGCCAGGTAGCGCTCGTTGTCGGTGGGGGCGCCGGCAATGCGCTCGATGAGCGACGAGAGGCGAGACTGATAGCTCTGCATCAGCGCCTTGTCCTGTGCACCGACCACAGTGCTCGCTGCCAAAAGCAGTCCCAATATAATGGTTCTTTTTATATTCATACCATATCTTAACGCAACGGAAGTTTTTTTATTGTCATCGAGGAATAAATTTTTATTACCCCTAAAAAAAGACTCCGACAACGAGGATGAGCCGACCCATATTTTCTTCCGGTTCGACAATTAATATAATTATTAAGCGCATACGCGAAAAAATTCGTATCTTTGCAGATTGAATTTTTGATTCTTATATGGCTAATACAAACATAGACAAACTGATAGTGATCGGCGACAGGGTGCTGATTGAGCCTTCTGTGGCCACCAAGAAGACTAAAGGGGGCCTCCTGCTGCCCGCCGGATATCAGGAGAAGGAGGATGTGCAGACGGGCTACATACTGAAATGCGGCCCAGGCTACCCCCTACCCTCCTCCGACGACGGCGAGGCCTGGAACCCCGCCGACAGCGAACCCCGCTACCTGCCCCTGCAGGTGAAGCCCGGCGATATGGCCATCTTCCTGCTGAAGAACGCTGTGGAGATAAAATACGACGGCAAGAAATACTTTATCGTACCCCAACAGGCCATCCTGATGGTGGAACGGGACGAGTTTTGAACAAACAGATAATGAATATGACAAGCAACGAAATACGCAAAGCCTTCCTCGATTTCTTCGAGAGCAAGCAACACCATGTGGTGCCGAGCGCACCGATGGTCATCAAGAACGACCCGACGCTGATGTTCACCAACG
>DGTB01000079.1:0-9794 GCA_002394185.1 Bacteroidales bacterium UBA4347
GAACAATATGTAAACAATATAAAAACAATATAAGATATGCCGTATCGGACACGTCTCGGGTAGGGGTCGGGTGGGTCCTTGGGTCACCCGCTGGGCGACGGCGGCAGGTCGCGGCCGGGACGGCAAGGGCACAAAAAAAGGAGTCCTTGCGGACTCCTCCCAAAATATCATAAAAAAAATCTAATTCTTCCGGTCTTTATGGTGATGGCGCTTGTTGTCCTCCTTCAGTTCCTTGCGCTGTTCGGGGGTCAGCACCTCGTCGATGCGCACCTTGGTCTCATACATCTCGCGCGATACTTCGGCCTGCAGCCTGGCCTCGCGGTCGAAGAGTGGGTAGAGCGCCTTGCTCTGGTTGCCATCCTTGTCCATGTAGTGTTCGATGCTGTCGCGCACTGCCTTTTGCTCCTTGCGCAGTTTTTCGACACGTCCTCTCGACTCTGTGGTGATGGATTCCAGTTTGCGTTTCTGGCTCGAATTGAGGTCGCTCACCAGCTCTGTTATTTTTTGGCGGGGCTCCGGTTTTGCCTTGTCGTGGCGGGGACGCTGGGCCAGGGCAGTGCTGCACTGCATCCCCAGGATGGCGGCAAACGCCAATACAATCATTTTCTTCATGGCTATAGTTTTTTGTTGCTATTCGATAGGTTCTGTTGTCTCTTCGTCGTAGAGATACTCGATGGGGTTGGCGGCAGACTCGATGGAGCTGTAGTAGCTGTAGTCGGAGACCGAGGCTATCATGGTGCCGATGCCCTCTTCGTCGTAGCTGCGGAAGGAGGCCACGTTGAACACCACCACGGCGACCACAGCGGCGACGGCCGAGAGAGCCACCGTCCGCCACACCGCCGTCCGGTGCACCGGCTGCAGGTACGGTTTCTGCCTCACCTGAGCCATCACGGCATCCACCACATCGACCTGCTTGGGGCAGCGCTGGCGCGACAAAAGTTGTAATTGTTCTTCTATATTCATCTCGTTTACTTATTGTTTTACCTCTTTGGCCAAGTTCTTCTTGGCACGGAAAATGAGCGATTCCACCTTCGCAAGCGTGCATTGCATGACGTCGGCAATCTGCTGGTAGGAGAAATCCTCGAAGGTGTAGAGCACCAGCGCGGTGCGCTGTTCGTCCTTGAGGTGCCCGATGGCTATGCGCAGCTGCTCCAGCTGTTCCTGGTGGATAATCTGCTGCTCCGCATTGCGGTCAGGCGACACCTCCTCCGGCGGGTTTTCCAGTTCATCGGTGCTCACATAGCGCTTGCTCTTGTTGAGCATCTTGCATACGACGTTGACTGTGATGCGATAGATGAAAGAACTCAATTTTGAATCGAAGCGGAAGCGCGGCAGCGCCGTGTAGAGCTCGACAAAGACCTGCTGCGTGACCTCCTCGACCTCGAGGCGCGTGCCACAGAGCTTGTACGAGAGGTTGGCCACGATCTGCTGATAGCGCTTCACGATTTCGGCATACTGCTCGGTGTCTCCGGCAAGGATCTTCTGGACTATCTCTTTGTCTTCCACAGGCTCGATTCGTTATTATGTACGTGATGAATTTACTTTATTGCAGAATTTCCGGAAAAATATTTTTTTTCTTCGGAATTTTCCTTTTCGCTATTCGTATTTGAACTTCTCGATGTCGCGTCGTTCGCGCTTGGTGGGGCGGCCGACGCCGCGGTCGCGTTTCTCGAAGGCGTACTGGCGTGCCATCTGTATGCGCTCGTATTCCTCCTGGGGGGTGCGGTCGATCATGAATCCCTGCACCAGGGGGGCGCCGACGCGGTTGGGCGGAATGGCCAGGACTTCTATTTCCTTGTGCAGCTGGTCGATGTTGAGGCTGTAGCGCTCCCCTTCCCTCACCTCGTGCGAGGGTTTGAGAGTGCGGCCGTCGGAGGTCATGGTGACCTTGCCGCACTGGCAGGCGTCCGCCGCCAGCGACCGGGTCTTGTAGAGGCGCACCGCCCAGAGGTATTTGTCGAGACGCATGGCAGTTAAGAGTTATGAGTTATGAGTTAAGAGTTATGAATTACGAGTTAAGGGGTTATATTTTGAAGATGTAGGTGATGGTGCCAATCTGCTCCTCGGGGGCGGAGGTGGAGGCGTTGAAGCGGGCGCGTTTGGCAGCCGCCTTGGCCTGCTCGACGAGGCTTCCGGTGGTGATGGTGGAGCCCTGGTAGGGGGCTTCGGTGCGCACCACCCTGCCCTGCTGGTCCACCCAGATACGGACCACTATCTTGCCCTGCTGGTTGGAGTTGTATTCGGGCTTGGGGAGCACCACGGCGCTACGTCCTTTGAGGTTGTAGTTGCCGTTGCCGCCGCCGTTGCCGGTGTAGTTGTTGCTGGTGGGGGTACCGTTGGGGTTGCCCTGGTTGCCCTGGCCGGTGCTGACGCCCTGGCTGCCGCCGCCGGCGGTCTGGTTGCGCTTGCCGGGGAAGAGGGCGTTCTTGTTGATTTCGGGCTCCTTGTTCTCCACCACGGGCTGCTCCTGAGCGGCGGGGTTGGTGATGTTGCCCGGATTGGGGCTGGAGGGCACGGGCACAGTGGGTTCGGTGCGCTGGGTGACCACCTGCTGCTGCGATGCCGGAGGGGCGTAGTTGGCGGCCTCGCTGGCGGGCTCGGGGCTGTCGCCCTGGCCGAAGTCGCTGTCGCCGAGGTTCACCTCCACGCCCTCCTCGGGTATCGGAGGGTCAGGCGGCGTGTAGGCAAAGATGTTGAGGCTCATCAACAGCATGGCCAACAGGACGATGACCGCAGTGGCTATTCCGGATTTCACTTTTGCATTCATGGCGTTTTACTGTTTGGGTGACGTGGCCAGGATGACCTTGTGCTTGGTGCCGGTGGCGTTGTTGATGTTGTTGACGGCGTCGATGACGTTGACCACGTCCTGCACGGGCACATCCTTGTCAGCACGCAGCACCACACAGGCATCCTCGATGCCGCTCTCGATGCCGGCGGCGATGTGCTGCTGCAGCTCACTGACAGGCACGGCCGTCTCGCCGACGTAGAAGTTGTGCTCGGGGTCGATGTAGACGGTGACGTTCTGCTTGGCCATGGTGCGGCTCGAGCTCTCGGGAAGCATGAGCTTCACGGCGTTGGGAGCGATGAGCGTCGAGGTGATCATGAAGAAGATGAGCAGCAGGAACACCAGGTCGGACATCGACGACGAGGAGGTCTCTATCTTGATTTGATTGCGTGTCTTGATCATATGCCAAAGAATTATGCCGGTTCGTGCAGGAGGTCCATGAATTCATTGGCGCGTACCTCGAGTTCGAAGACGACCTTGTTGATGCGGGTGACAAGGAGGTTGTGGAGGAAGTAGCACACAATGCCGACGATGAGGCCGCCGACGGTGGTCACCATGGCGGTGTAGATGCCGGAGGCGAGCATCTGGATGTCGATGTTGTTGCCGGCATGGGCCATCTCCTGGAAGGCGGAAATCATACCCACCACAGTGCCGAGGAAGCCGATCATGGGGCCCAGGGAGGCCACGGTGGCCACAAGGGAGACACGGCGTTCGAGGTTGGCCACTTCGAGCTGGCCCTCGTTCTCGATGGCAGCCTGGATGTCGGGCAGCGGACGGCCAAGGCGGGAGAAGCCCTTGTCGATCATGCGGCCCAGGGGCGTGTTGGTCTGCTTGGAGAGGTTGCGGGCCTCGTCGATGTTGCCCTGGTGGACATATTCGCGGATGTTCTTCATGAAGACGTTGTCTTCTTCGCCCTTGAGGGCGGCGCTGAGCGTGAGGTAGCGCTCGATGAAGATGTAGATGGCCAGTACCAGCAGCAAGGCCAGCACCAGCATAATCCAACCGCCGCTGACGGCCATATCCCAAATGGTGATATTCTCGACCTTCTCGGTGGCGTTGGCAACGGTTTCAACAGCAGCCTGCGCTGCGGCAGGATCGCTCTGGATCAATAAAAGGGGATTCATCATGTGTGTGTGCTTTTTGTTATTATGCTTATATTAACGTGTTATTCTCTTATTTATTATATGCACGGGGCATCATTTTTTTCAAAACGAAAGGCTGAAGCCCACGGTAGGCTGTATTCCGACGATGGTGGGCTGCAAGCCTGGCGTAAGAGCCAGGGTAAGATTGTCGTCGATCTGGAAGTCGTAGAGATGGCCGAAAACGTAGGCATCAATGAGGTTGAGGGCATAGATGCCAGCAGCGATGATGACCATTAGCTGGAAGTTACGGTTGTAAGAATTGTAGAGGTTGTAAATGCTCGACCTTGGATAGGATGCATAGTCGGCGAGGTTGGTGGCGTCGTTGTTGTTGACGCGATAGAGGTATTCGTCCTTGAACATGACCATGCGGTCGTAGTTGTAGTAGGCATAATAGCCCACTCCAGCCAGCGCACCGTAGATGATGGGAATTTTCCAGGCCTGCCCGTTGTACACCTGACCACCGCCGGGGAGAAGGGAGAGCAGCAGGGCTTTGGTGGCCGAGTGTTCGTTGGCCACGGTGACGGTCTTGGTCGACACCGGATCCTGTATTTCTATCACCTGCTGTGCCGTGGCGGCAGGGCAAAAAGGAAAGAGGAGAACCATGCCGATACCTATCAGCAACACAGTTCTCCTCGTTCCTCTTTCCACTCTCATCATGCGCTATTTCTCAAGAAGTGAGACGATGCGCTCGAAGTCGCTGTCCGAATTGAAGAGTATGGTCAGCGACCCTTTGCCACGCTGGGAGCGCTTGATTTCGACGGCCGACTGAAGACGTTCCTTCAAACGGCTCTGCGCGGCGGCATGCACGGCAGGCAGGTCGCTACGCTTTTTGACGGGGGCCACGGGTTTCTTTTTGGCGTTCTTGGCCATCTCCTCGGCCTGGTGGACGGAGAGGTGGCGGTCGATGATGGCATGCAGTATCTCGAGATGCAGGTCGATATCCTCGACGTTGATCAGGGCGCGGGCATGCGCCATGCTGATTTGGTCGTTGCTGAGGGCCAACTGGGTCTCGGCCGGCAGATTGAGCAGTCGCAGGTAGTTGGTGATGGTGGAGCGGTTCTTGCCGACTTTCTCACTGAGTTGGTCGTGAGTCAGACGGCACTCCTCGATGAGGGCCTTGTAGGCCAGAGCGACCTCCATTGCATTGAGGTTTTCGCGCTGGATATTCTCCACCAGGGCCATCTCCATCATCTGATTGTCGGTGGCCACGCGCACGTAGGCCGGCACCTCCTTGAGGCCTGCCAGCTGGGCGGCGCGACAACGGCGCTCACCGGCAATGAGCTGGTAGGTGTCGTCCGGCATCTTGCGCACGGTGACAGGGGTGATGACACCCTGCTGACGGATGGACTGCGCCAGTTCCTCCAGAGCCTCAGGGGCAAACTCCTTGCGTGGCTGGTAGGGGTTGGCGACAATCTTCTTGAGGGGTATGGTGTTGATGGCGGCAGTCACCGTGTTCGACATCTCGAAATCCTTCGTGTCGGGCAATATGGAACTCAAACCGCGACCCAATCCTCCGCTCTTCTTGTTTGTCATATCTTTTTATTTTCTGTTTCTGTCAAGAATCTCTTGTGCCAGGTTGAGGTAGTTGACGGCACCTGTCGAAGCGGCGTCGTGCATGATGATACTCTTGCCATAGGAGGGAGCTTCGGCCAGCTTGGTGTTGCGATAGATGAGGGTGTTGAACACCATCTGTTTGAAATGTCCACGCACATCCTCCACCACCTGGCGAGCCAGGCGCAGGCGGTTGTCGTACATCGTGATAAGCAGTCCCTCGATGGAAAGCCTGGGGTTGAGGCGGGTCTGGACTATGCGCACGGTGTTGAGCAACTTGCCCAGTCCCTCGAGGGCGAAGTACTCGCTCTGGATGGGGATGATGACCGAATCCGACGCCGTGAGGGCGTTGATGGTAATCAAACCCAGCGACGGCGAGCAGTCGATGATGATGAAGTCATAGTCGTTCTTCACCGGCTCCAGGGTGCGGGCCAGAAACTGCTCGCGTCCCTTCTCGTTAATCAGCTCCACCTCGGCACCGACGAGGTCAATGCGCGTAGGCAGCAGATCAAGGTTCGGCGTGTCGGTCTCGACGATGACATCTTTCACCTGAGCCTGCCCGAGGATGCAGTCGTATACGCTTTTCTCCAGCTCGTCGGGATTGATGCCGAGGCCGGAAGTGGCGTTGGCCTGCGGATCGCAGTCCACCAGCAGCACCTTCTTCTCGAGCACTGCCAGCGAGGCGCTCAGGTTCACTGCCGTGGTGGTCTTACCCACCCCGCCTTTCTGGTTGGCTACAGATATTATCTTGGACATTTTAACTTAAAACTTAAAATCTATCTCGTCAAGTTTGCTCTCACTGGACTCGTTGTGCCAGTTGTCCTCCACCACCACGGGCGGCGGCACAATACCCGTCTCGATGAACGAGAAGGCATTCTCGAGACCCTGACGGAATTTGTCGAAATCCTCCTTGTAGAGGAACATCTTGTTCTTCTCGAAATACACCTCACCCGTGTTGTTGTCGAACAGTTTGCGGCTCTCGGTAATGGTAATAAACTTGTCACCTCCGCGGGTTTCTTTCACATCGAAGAAATATCTGCGCTTGCCGGCAGGAATGGCCTGGCTGTACAGTTCCTCTTTTCTTTGCTCTTTGTTGTCCATAAACTCTACTTTATTACGTTAAAATTCAAATTGCAAAATTAGGTATTTTTTCTTTATCTGTTGTCTTCTGCCCAATAAAGTTATCAACACCCACAAGTGGAAACACCTTTCTACTTCTTGTGGGTCATGATGTCCAGTATCATATCGTCGGTCTGGTTCATGCCGTCTTTGCCGAGGCGGCCGAGGTTGCGGATGGAGCAGTCGATGTCGCTCTCGCTGAGGCCGTCGGTGCGGTCCACCACACGGTCGTGCACCGCCAATTCGGCGCAGACGAAAGCGCTGTAGAGCCCCACACTCATCTTCAGGGCGCAACTGGGCTTGGCACCATCGCACACCATGCCGGCCAAGGTGTTGATCATGTTCTTCATGGCGTAGCACACCTGCTCGAACGAGCCTCCCTCCAGGAAAGTCAGCGCCGCGGAGACGCCCATCGTGGCGTTGACAATGCCACAGAGGGCACTCAGGCGGCCGATACCGCGTTTGATGTAGATGCTCATCAAGTGGCTCATCGTCAGCGCGCGGAGTATCTTCTCGTCGTCGCAACCCTTCAACTTGCCGTAAAAGAAAGGTGGCAACGTGCAGGTAATACCTTGGTTGCCAGAGCCGGAGTTGCTGTACACGGGCTTGGTGCAACCGTCCATGCGGGCGTCGCTGGCCGCCACCGTACGAGCCACCACGGTGTGCACCGTGTCGCCGTTGCTCTGTTCCATCAATATCTGGCCAGTGTGCAGACCCATGCCGCCGAGGCCGATCTCGGAAGCAGCGGCGTTATAATCTACCGTCTTTTTCAGGAATGCCAGTTCCTCCAAAGGAGCCGTGGTGGCGAAGTCATACACCATGCGGGCCGTCATCTCCAGCCGCTGGCGGTTGTCCACCTCGGGGTTGGTGTTCTCTTCTGCCTGTTGGAAAAGACCCTGCTTGTGGTCGAGAAGCACCTGATCGTCGCGCTTGAGGAAGATAAAGTTAGTGTGACGGCAGGCAATGACAGCCACGGCCGCATGGCCGCCACCGTTGCAGCGGCACTCTATGTACAGCTTGTCGCTGGTCTCTTTCACACCTATCTCTATCCGCTCGCCATTGTTGGCCAGCCAGCGTTTGGCGTCGTCGACCTCCTTCTCGGGAAGCGTCAGCACCTCGAGTCCACGGGCCGAATTGCCATGGGTGACAGCCATAGCCACCGCTATCGGCAGGCCTATCATACCCGTGCCGGGAATGCCCACACCCATAGCGTTCTTGTACACATTCTTGCTCAAACGCAGCATGATGCTTTCCGGCTCGCAGCCGAGGGTCTCGCAGGCTTTGGCCACACAGAGGGCCACCGCACCGGGCTCGGTGCATCCGGTGGCAAGCACCACCTCCTGCTTCAGTATCTCGATCAACTCTTTGCGAAGTCTCTCTTCCATATTATAAAACACTTAACTCGTAACTCTTAACTCATAACTCCTCAGAACGGCACATCCCCGTCGGGGTTCATGCCCGGCATATTGTCCTCGTTCATCTTCGAATCCACAATCATGCTGCCACCCATCTGGTCGAAGTTGGCGTTCTGCGGCATGCCGATAGTGTCCATGCCCAACTGCGGGGGATTCTCGAAGCGGGCAAACTCCTTGACAAAACGCAAGCGTACATCGCCCGTGCCGCCGCTACGGTGCTTGGCCACAATGAGGTCGGCCATACCCAGTGTCGAGCCGTGGTCGTCCTCCTGAATGCCATAGTACTCCGGACGGTAGATGAACATCACGATGTCGGCATCCTGTTCAATAGCTCCCGACTCGCGCAGGTCGCTCAGCTGAGGCTTGTTGCCCACGCGGTTCTCCACAGCGCGGCTCAGCTGCGACATGGCCAGCACCGGAATACCCAACTCCTTGGAGAGGGACTTCAACTGGCGGCTGATCATGCTGATTTCCTGCTCGCGGTTACCATTGCGATTGTCGCTCGAGCCCGAAGACATCAGCTGCAGATAGTCGATGAATATCATCTGTATATCGTAGCGCTGCTTCAATCGGCGGGCTTTGGCGCGGAGCTCGAAGATGGTAAGCTGCGGCGTGTCGTCGATATAGATGGGGGCGTTGTTGAGGGGCTGGGCTCCCTTTTTCAGTTGTTCTTTCTCGTAGGGTTCCAGATGGCCTTTCTTCAGCTTGTCGCCGGGCAGGCGGGCCTCGCTGCTGATGAGACGCATGGCCAGCTCCTGACCCGTCATCTCGAGCGAGAAGAAGGCCACAGCCTTGTGGAAGTCCACAGCCATGTTGCGCGCCATGCTCAAGGCGCAGGCCGTCTTACCCATGGCGGGACGCGCGGCAAGGATGATAAGCGTGCCGGGCTGGAAGCCCGCCGTCATGCGGTCGAGCCCGATGAAGCCACTCTCCAAGCCGCTCAGGCCGTCGCTCTTTTCGCCGGCCTCCTTGATCTGGTCCATGGCCATGCTGACAAAGTCGCCCATCGGATGGTAGTCCGAACGGAAGTTCTTGTCGTTGATGTCCATCAGGCGCTGCTCGGTCTTGTCGAGCAGATTAACCACGTCGGTGGTCTCGTCGTAGGCCTCGGTGATGGTCTCCGTCGAGATGCGAATCATCTCCCTCTGGATGAACTTCTCGCTGAGCACGCGTATGTGGTACTCGATGTGTGCGGCCGAGACGACATTCTCTGTCAGCTTCGACACGGCATAGGCGCCGCCGGCAGCCTCCAGTTCGCCGTCCAGACGCAGACGCTCCACCACCGTCAGCATGTCCACCGGCTGGCTCTGCTCGAAGAGCTTGCGGATGGCACGGTAGACCGCCTGGTGCTCGGGCTTGTAGAAGTATTCCACATGCAGCGTCTCAATGGCGTTGATGAGGGCCGTCTGGTCGAGCATGAGAGCACCAAGCACACTCTCCTCCAGGGCTATAGCCTGGGGGGGAGTGTTGCCGTTGATGTCAAACGCCTGTGTATAGGTCAGTCTGTCTTTTCGACGTGGATTTGCTGTGGTTGGCATAAGGGCTCCTCTCGCGTCATACCTGCTGTGCAGCGCCTCCGTCTTCGACCATCACAGTGGAACCGCGATAGGCGGGACAGGTGTGGTGGGTGCAACTGGCGGCCACCAGCGTCAGCACCACAACGGCGAGCATGAGAACTACTTTCTTTTTCATTGGACAATTATTTTGTGGTTTTCTTTGTCTTTGCGGTTTTGGTCGCCTTGGTGGCCTTGGCGGCGGGCTTGGCAGCCTTGGCAGCTTTGG
>DGTB01000079.1:9867-10711 GCA_002394185.1 Bacteroidales bacterium UBA4347
TGGCAGCTTTGGCGGCAGGCTTGGCGGCAGCCTTCACGGCCTTGGCGGCAGGCTTGGCAGCGGCCTTCTTGGCGGCCTTGGGGGCAGCGGCGGGTTTGGCCGCGGGCTCCTCGCCGTTGATCTTGGCGTTGACTATCTTCAGGATAGCCGCTTCCTGCTTGATGGCCTCGTTCTCGATGGCCTGTGCACGGGCCAGGATGTCGGCCTTGAAGGCCTCGTCCTTGAGCGAAGAGGCGTTGATCTTCACATTGAGGTGGGCACCCATGACGGCCGAACGGGCGGCCAGCGAGCCGACACCGCCGTCGGTGACGCTGTTGGGATTGCCCCATTCCACCATGGCGCGGCAGACCTCGAAGGCCTCGAGGCTCTTCTGCATGGTGCGGAAGGGCACCTCGGTGGCGAACTTGGTGGCCTCCTGGATGGCGGCGCTGCGGGCGGCCTTCTCCTCGTCGGTCTTCTTGGGCAGCCCGAAGGCGTCCATAATCTTGTTGAAGGCGGCGGTGTCCTCGTCCACGAGGTGCAGCAGTTCGTCCTTCAGGGCCTGGCCCTTGACGGCCACGTCGCTGAATTTCTCCCACTCGTCGTCGTAGGCGGCTTTGCCACCGGTGAGGTTGGCCACCATGGTGCCGAGGCTGGCTGCCAGGGCGCCCATGTAGGCGCTGACGCTGCCGCCGCCGGGAGCGGGGCTCTCGCTGGCGGTCTCGTCGCAGAAGCCGCGGCAGGTGAGGTCGACAAGTTTCTTCTTCGAGTGGTCCTCAATGAGGAACTCGATGACTTTCTCCTTGGGGTCGAAGGGCTTGAGGTCGTCGAGACCCATGCTCTTGATGGCCACCTTCATGATTTC
>DGTB01000078.1 GCA_002394185.1 Bacteroidales bacterium UBA4347
AAAAATTATAGTTAAAATGAAACAAGAATCTAACATTTTGCGAGGGCGAATGTGGCTTATGCTGCTTGTGCTCTTTGTTTGGCTGGTGCCGCAACAGGCATCGGCTGACGACGCCTACGAGACGTTTGTCGACCAGTCGATACTGTACAACGTCTATGTTAGCGGTTCCAACACCGTCACCATCACCGTGCCGTGCTACGACATGGAGGGTGCCGATGCCTGGATTATGGACGGTAAGCTTTATGCCTCCTGGGAGGGTCAGTCAGAGCTGATTCTCTTCCACTGGGCCGCTGATGAAAACATTGACAACTCCAGGAGCACCTGTCCTGTCATGTTCTACACTCAGGCTCCCGGCTACATGAACCTGACATTAGGCAACACCAAGAATGTGACACGGTTGAACCCTCACCTCTGGACCAAGCTAAATGTCATCCGCAACGACGACAAGTGCACGTTCGGCGCAACTGCCGTCTGGGTGGTGCCCAAGGAGATGCGGGGCAAGAAGATAACGCTCCGCTGGCATGTGCAGCGCAACGGCAACAGCCGTGATAAGGTCTATCTCGACGAGAAGGGCGGCCTCAAGGACCCCGAGCCCATCACGATAGCCGAAGCCAGCCCCGTGGCGCCGCCTTTTGTCACCGCGGCCAACATCAGCAACGACAGCGTGGGAAAGATCATGGTGCCCTGGACCATGATTCCCGAGAAGATTAGCAAGCTGCGCTACGAGTATGTTGACGCCAACAACCGCACCGTCAGCAAGGAGGTGAAGACTACGTCGAACAGCGGCATCATCACGCTCAACGCCACCGAGCCTCACCGCAAGTTCCGCCTCATAGCCGACTACTATGAGCCGCAGACCGTCGGCGAGTATCTCATCAAGGATGCTTCGTCCGAGGAGCAAGACCTCACCATGCTCCACGGCCCCCACGGCCTGACCGTCACCCCCTTGGGCGGTGCCACTCCCAAGGTCGAGTTGAAGTGGAACATCGGCCACATCACCAATGCCGACCTGGCCGAGATAGACTACTTCGAGGTTCAGCGCTCGCTGACCGGCCGCGAGGAGGACTTCGTCAGCATCGGCCAGGTGCCCTTCGCCCGTATCGGCAGTGCGGCCCAGAGCATCTATACCTTTGTCGACAGCACCTATGTCAACGACCTTGCCGAGTCAATGCTTACTGACGGCTACACGCTCGAAAACCTGACCTATCGTGTGCGCCGCACCATGACGCAGGCCTGGGGCTGGAGCGCCAATAACCCCTGCGCCAGCACGGCCCGCAGTGTCATTGACAACCTCCATCTGCTGCGCATAGCCAACTACACGGCCACGCAGCAGGACGACCAGTACAACGTCCGCGTGGCCTGGCAGTATGCCGACGAGCACAACGGCGTGTGGGACGACCGCGCCAAGATGATGCTGCGCGTCACCCTGAAGAACGCCGCCGGCGACACCATAGATGTGAAGGAGTACGAGCTGAACAAGGCGGAGCGCGAGCAGTGCTACAAGGTGTTAGACCTCTCGCGCAACTGTGTCAAGTACGATATAGAAATGTATGTCGACCGCGGCACGTCGCCCCTCAACCTCTACGATGCGGAGAAGATGAAGGACTACTACTTCCCCATCCGCAATGCTCAGGACTGGGCGACCTTCCGCGACATGGTAGATGCGGCTGAGGGCAAGCGCGCGGTGAACGCCCGCCTCTATACCGACATCGCAGAGACCAATGTGTACATAGCTTGGGGAACAAGTGTCGCCTACAATGGCGTCTTCGACGGCAACGGTCACACGCTGACCGTCAGGACAGCCGCTAACGAGCGTGTCATGGCTCCCTTCCGCTATGTGGGCAATGCTACTATCAAAAATCTGCACGTCGCAGGTACCATTAAGACCAGCGAGCGGAACATATCCAGTCTCATCGGCTCTGTCCTGGCCGGTTCTACGGTCACCGTGGAGAACTGCCACTCGTCGGTGACCATCAACAGCACCTATAATGGCGAAACCGAAAACGGCGGCTTCATTTCCACCATTGGCGAGAATGTGAAGGCCGTGCTGCGCAACTGTAAGTTCGACGGCAGCTTTGAGGGATACAAGAGCCACCACAATGGCGGCTTCATCGGCTATTGCCAGCCAAAGAGCTCGGCCGTCATCGACAACTGTCTCTTTGCCCCCGACCATATCAACACCGGTGCCGAGAGCTGCGAGACGTGGGCACGCACCGCATCCGACGCCACCGTGTCCGTTCGCAACAGCTTCGCCACGATGGAGTATTCGTCGCTGCTCAACATCCGTAGTGCAAGTGACTGGAATAAGTTCATCCAGATGGTGAAAGATGCCAAGAACGCATACGACGTGAACGCTATCCTTGCTGCCGACATCACCGTCAGCGACTATGTGGGAGACGCCGAGACAGCTTACTATCGCGGCACCTTCGACGGCAACGGACATACCATCACCTTCAACAAGTCGGGCTTCTCGGAGAATTACATTGGTCTCTTCCGCCATGCAGGCAATGCCAACATTAAGAATCTGCATGTGAGAGGAACTATCCAAACCACAGGCCAATATGCAGGTGGTCTGATAGGCAATGTCGTCAACGGCAATAATGTCAGTATAGAGACCTGCCGCTCGTCGATGACCATCAACAGCACAAAATTCACCAATGGCGGCTTCATTGCCCGTTTGGGCGACAACTCAACCGCCACTATACGTAACTGTAAGTTCGACGGCGGTTTTGAAGGTTCAGAGAGCCATCACAATGGCGGCTTCATCGGCTATTGCCAAGATAATAGCACGGCCACCCTCGAGAACTGTCTCTTCGCCCCTGACCACCTTGATACCAAGCGAGATTATTGCGAAACCTGGGCCCGTAAATCAGACTCGGCTACGGTCACCATTACCAACTGCCACGAAACCCAACAGTATCGTCCATGTGATCTCATGGAGATTGACGGCAAGACTTTCATGGTATTGAGAAACAACAATGACTGGAACCAATTCAAGGCTCAGGTGGAGAGCGACCACAACACGAACGCCATCATGGGTGCAGACTTCGATATTGTCAGCTCTGCCGAAAACCTCTATGGTATCTTCGATGGTAACGGCCATACGCTCACAGTCAATATCGATGGTGGTAGCACAGAAACTATTGCGCTGTTCAAGAATGGCAAAGACTTCACCATCAAGAACCTGCACCTTGCCGGTAAAGTCAGAGGAGCTAACCACGTGGCAGGTCTCGTGGGTAAATCTGACGGCTGGAACGGAAGCTGTAAAATAAATAATTGCCGTGTATCAGCAACCATCGAATGTACCAACTATATTTTTGGCGGCTTCGTTGGTCGCGGCAATGGTGTTGACATTGTGAACTGCCTGTTCGATGGCAAATTAACCTGTAATTCAGGTGACCCATGGGCAGGAGTCTTCATGGGCTTCGTTGACGGCGCAGTAGCCATGTCAGTACAGAATTGCTTGTCAAATGCAACATTCAACAACATAAATCACAAGGGGCTGAATATCCGGGGCGACGGTCTATTACTCTGGGGTAATGGCATTAACCAGTGGTCCTTCGGCAACTGGAGCTATGAAGAATTGACGGGAGCAAGCACTGTTGGTTCCAAGTCGGTAAGCGAACTCATTAACGAACTGGGTAGCAATTGGGAGGAAGTTGGTGGTAAAGCCGTTCCCAAGATGACTCCCATATCGACTGCAAATCCTTGGCTGTCGATGACCGCAGAGCAGCAGGTCGAGGCCCTTGGCAAGGACTACTGGGAGGTTGTCGACGGCAAGGCAGTGCCCAAGCCGAAGACGCTGACCGATACGACCGATGGCGAGGGCGATGCCGCACTGGATAACCTTGCCACCTGGACGAAGGAAGGCGACACCATGGTGCCCCCGATGACGACATCTGCCGACGTGAGCTACAGCACTATCAACGACCCGAACCTGAAAGACCTGTTCTACCACTCGGGCACGGGCAAGATCGACGAGCAGCTGCTGGCCGAGACGCGCCAGAGCAGCGTGGTGCTGACGTGGAACACCGACGGTAACCCCGTCGACTACTTCATCGTGTACCGCCGCGAGGCCGGCCAGGGCGACAACGACTGGGTGGAGATAGCCACCAACCTGGACCAGATGACCTACGAGGACAAGACCGTCTCGCCGCTGAAGAACTATCAATATAAGGTACGCGCGATGACCGACTG
>DGTB01000016.1 GCA_002394185.1 Bacteroidales bacterium UBA4347
GAACAATATGTAAACAATATAAAAACAATATAAGATATGACGTATTAAGGGCGAATCAGGTAGGGGTCGGGTGCATCAAAATTTGGTCGTTTAGGATTTTTTTGCTATCTTTGCAGCCGATTTATGCCGTTTATCTCTGAAATACTACGCCACCGCAGCCTCTCCATCGTGGGGCTGGAAAAGAATACGGGAAAGACCGTATGCCTGAACTATATACTACATAGAATGAACCAGTTGGGCGTCCACGTGGGGGTCACTTCCATCGGTGTGGACGGCGAGCAGGTGGACAGCGTTTTTGCCACCGCCAAGCCGGAAATCACCCTCTTCCGCGGCACCCATTTCATCACCTCGGAGAAGCACTACCTCATCCGCCAGGCCGTGAGCCGCCTGGTGGCCGTGGACAGCCAGCGCACCTCGCTGGGACCCCTGGTAACCGCCGAGGTGCTCATCCAGGGCAAGGTGCTGCTCTCCGGCGCCGCCACCACGGCGGTGCTAAAACGGCAGATTCAAAGTCTTGATTCCATGGGTGTTGACATCTCGATTGTCGACGGAGCGTTGTCGCGTCTGAGCCTGGCGTCGCCCACGGTGACCGACTGCATGATCCTCGCTACCGGCGCGGCGGTATCGGCCAATGTCAAACAGCTCATCGCCAAGACCCGCCACCTCTACCAGCTCATCTGCCTCGACGAGGTGGACGAGGCCCTGAGGAACCGCCTCAGCATCATAGAATCAGGTATTTGGGCCATCGACAACGACGGCGAGATTCACGACCTGGAGATAGTCTCGGTCTTCCTCATCGACCGTTCGGAGAAGGACATCCTGCGCTTCGGACACACCCTCTTCGCCGCCGGCGCCATCAGCGACCGCCTGCTGAAGATTCTCGCGGCCAAAGGCAAGGATATCACCCTGATAGCAAGAGACTTTACGAAGATATTCGTCACCCCCGAGGTCTACGTCGACTATACCCGCCGGGGCAACCGCCTGATGGTGCTGCAGCGCTCCAAGCTCATCGCCATCACCCTCAACCCCACCTCGCCGCAAGGCTTTCTGCTTGATTCCAAGAGCACTTGCGACGCCCTGAGCGACGCCCTGCAGACCCCCGTGTATGATGTGAAAAAGATAGAACAATGAAGATAAAAGAACTATTGAAAAGCGACGCTGGATTCCTGTACATCATTGATAGCATGGACCTTATGTCGGCCGCAGGCCGCAGGGCCATGCTGGAGGCCGCTTTCCGCACCTCGGCCCCGGAGCTGGAGGCGGAGTGGGACCGCCTGGAGGCCGCCATCCGTGCCACCAACGACATCCCCAACCGTCGCTACTACATCGACTTGCGCCACTGCCTGATGTGTCTGCACGACCTCAGCGGCACCTTCGCCTCCCTGGCCAACCACATGCCGCTCAACGAGGTGGAACTCTTTGAAATCAAGAGCCTTTGCTCCCTGTCGCGCTCCGCCGCCACCGCCATCGAGGGGCTGGGCCTCGGCGCCACCCTGCCGTTGCCCGACTGCAGCGAGCCGTTCGCCATCCTCGACCCCGACCATACAGGCATCGCAAACTTCTACATCTATGATAGTTACGACCCCGAACTGCCCGCCCTGCGGCGCGAGTTGAACGCCCTGCAGACCTCAGGGGGCGACCCCATGCGCATCAGCGACCTGCTGGCCCGCCAGAGCGAGATTCAGAACCGCGTATGCATGCGCCTCTCGGACGAGCTGCGCCCCTGGACGGAGACACTCGTAAACACCATGGAACAAATGGCTTACGCCGACTTCCTGCTGGCGCGGGCCGAGTTGGCCATCCGGTGGAACCTGGTGCGTCCCGCCGTCGGCGACCACATAGCCTACCGCCAGCTCTTCAATCCCCGCGTCAAGCAGCGCAACGAGGAGATGCACCTGCGCTACCAGCCCGTGGACATCGAGGTGCGCTCCGGCGTGTGCCTCGTCACCGGCGCCAACATGGCCGGCAAGACGGTGCTGCTCAAGAGCATAGGCACCGCGCAGATTATGGCCCAATGCGGCATGTTCGTGCCCGCCGAGGAGGCCACGGTGTGCCTGGTGGAGGGCGTGGTGACCTCCATCGGCGACGACCAGGACGAGATGAACGGCCTCTCCTCCTACGCGTCGGAAATCATCAAAATCAGCAACATACTGCAGTCCTGCCGCAGCGAGCGCCTGCTGGTGCTCATCGACGAGCCTGCGCGCACCACCAATCCCGTCGAAGGCAAGGCCCTGGTGCAGGCCATCATCAAGATACTGGAATCGCTGCCCTCCATCACCCTCATCACCACCCACTACGGCCAGCTCGGCACAGATTGCCGCCGCCTGAGGGTGAAGGGCTTCGTCGAGGGCATGGAGAATATACCGCTGACGCCGCAGAGCATCAACCGCTTCATCGACTACTCGCTCACCGAGGACCAAAGCGACAACGTGCCCCACGAGGCGTTGCGCATAGCCTCCATCCTCGGCTGCGACGAGCAGCTCATCCGCCTGGCGCAAGAGAATATTAACCATTAAATACAACATTATGAGCAACATCGTTATTACCATCATCGTCGTGGCAGTCGTCGTACTGTTCATCATCCTGGTTTCCTACATCAAGGCGCCGCCGTCGGTGGCCTAC
Source organism: Bacteroidales bacterium UBA4347 (assembly GCA_002394185.1). Taxonomy (GTDB): domain Bacteria; phylum Bacteroidota; class Bacteroidia; order Bacteroidales; family P3; genus Colimorpha. The sequence continues at coordinate 2,623 of DGTB01000016.1, forward strand.
ATCGTCTCCGGACTCAACCGCAAGCCGCGTATCTACATCGGCAAGGGCGGACTGCGTGTGCCGTTGCTGGAGCGACTGGACAAGGTGTTCCTGGGCCAGGTGACCGCCGACATCAAGACCAGCCGCACCGTGCCCACCAACGACTTCATCAACGTCAACGTCGATGCCGTGGCCAAAATCCAGGTCATCCCCGACATCGAAGGGGTGCGCCTCGCCGCCAAGAACTTCCTGAACATGAACGGTACCGACATTTCCAAGCAGGTGCAGGACTCGCTGGAGGGCAACATGCGCGAGGTCATCGGAAGCCTCTCGCTGCGCGACATCAACATCAACCGCGACAAGTTCAGCGACGAAATCATGAACAAGGCCCAGAAGGACATGGAGGCCCTCGGCCTGCGTATCATCTCGTGCAACATACAGAACGTCACCGACGAGAAGAACCTCATCGAGGACCTCGGAGCCGACAACACCTGGACCATCCGCAAGCAGGCCAAAATCAACAAGGCCAACGCCGAGCGCGACATCGCCAAGGCCGAGGCCGAGGCCCAGAAGGAGGCCAACGACGCCCAGGTGGACAGCCAGACCCAGATAGCCATCCGCCAGAACGAGCTGGCCGTCAAGCGCAGCGAGCTGACCATCATCGAACAGACCAAGAAAGCCGACGCCGACGCCGCCTACGAGATTCAGCGTCAGGAGCAGCAGAAGACCATCAACACCAAGACCGTCGACGCCCAGATCGAGCAGACCAAGCGCGAGCAGGTGCTCACCGCCGAGCGCGTGAAAATCCGCGAGAACGAGCTGCAGGCCGAGGTGATGAAGAAGTCCGATGCCGACAAGTATCGCATTGAGCTGCAGGCCGCTGCAGACCTTGAGCAGCAGAAACGCGAGGCCGAAGCCCAGGCCTACCGCGCCGAGCAGGAAGCCCGCGCCCAGATTGCCCTGGCCGAGGCCAAAAAGCAGGCCATGGTGCTCGAAGCCGAGGGTATCAAGGCCAACGGCGAGGCCGAAGCCTACAAGATACAGAAAGCCGGCGAGGCCGAGGCTATCGCCATCGAGAAGAAAGGCCTTGCCGAAGCCGAGGCCATGCAGAAGAAAGCCGAAGCCTACGAGCGCTACGGCCAGGCCGCCATCCTCGACATGATGGTGAAGATCATCCCCGAGGTGGCACAGCACGTCAGCGAGCCTATCTCCGCCATCAAGAACATGAACGTCTACGGCACCAGCGGTGCCGACGCCGCCGGCATCAGCGGTGCCGTGCCCACGGTCATCAAGCAGAGCTTCGATGTCATCGAGAGCGCCACCGGCGTCAACATGACCGACATCGTCCGCGCCAACACTATCGATGCCAAGGTGAACCGCAACATCAACCTGAACGACCAGGCCCGCGACGCCGTGGACAACATCACTGGCCAGTAAGCCCACAGGCTAAAGCCCAAAACGCAGAAGGCGCGAGGAAACTGTTTCCCCGTGCCTTCTTTCGTTTGTGCTCAGAAAAGATTACTCGTAGTATTCAATGGTGCGTGTCTGAACCATTTCGC
>DGTB01000004.1:0-2707 GCA_002394185.1 Bacteroidales bacterium UBA4347
AAGCTGAAACCATAGGTGACATATTTTCCCGGCTCGTACTTATAGTTGCCATACACGCCCTCATTGCCATGGCGCATGCCGAAGGTGTTGAGCGTGGTGAAGGCCGAGCCCTGATAGCCGTACGACAGTTCGCCGCCGAAGCTGTGGTCCACCCACTCGCGCTGGAAGCCGGCATATCCGCGGGTGGTTCCCACGGCGCTCTCCATGCCCGTCATGATGTAGTATTTCAGCGTGGCATCGGTCTGAACGGTGTTGATATTGGGTATTTTCTCCTTCCTCCGGTGGTAGAAGGCAGCCACGCCCAGTGTGTGATTGCCTGCCGACCAAGCGACAGAGGGTGTTATCTGATAGTCGAGCAGCTGCGAACGAGAGCGCGGGTCGCGCAGACGGCTGAGGTCGCCCACCTGATAGTCGAGTCTGGCTCCGAAGCGGAAACCGTTGAAACTAATGGTTCCCACGGCAGCGGTGAGGTCGAAATCCTGGTTGTCGTATTTGCCCAGCACACTGCTTCCGCCGAAGAAGGGATTCGAGTTGTAGGGCCGCATCACGTCGCACCATGCACGCTGCTTGGTGCGTCCCATGTTGAAGCGGAACTTGCCATATCCGTAGAGATACTTGCCGATGGTCTGGTAGCGCTCGGTGAAGAACTCCAGCTGGTTGCGCTGTCCGCCTTCCTGCACGCGGTGGAAGTCGCCTTCGCGGTGCGAGAGGTCGAACATGGCCACGCCGCGGTTGCGCGCCGAGTCGACAGTCAGACCGGCAGCATTGGCCGTGTTGCGCCACAGCTGCATGGCATCGTCGTATTGATATTCGCCCATTCCGGCCAGAGTGGTCTGTGCCGTGGCTGCTGCCGGGCAGCCCAAGATGAGCATGAGGCCGAAAATCGTCTTATTCATCATATTCACGTATTCCTATGGTTGTTGATACATTGAAGTCCACCGTGCTGTTGTTGGTGTCCTGCAGAATCTTATGTCCGTCCTTGCCGCGGCGCGATGAGGTCTTGCGATACATGATTTCGCCCGTATATCCGCTGGCTGCCTCGATGTTGGTGTAGCCGGCGTCGAGGTCGTCGTAAAGTCGCTTGGTGGCCAGGTCGATGCCCTTCGATGAGTTCTTGAGAATCTCCACGGCGTCGATGATATACTTCTTAGGCAGCACCTTCCACTGGTTTCCCTTAGTCTTGCCGTAGTCGTAGGTCAGATCCCAATCGTCGATATTCTCGTCGGTGCGGAAAATCACTACACCGCACGGTCCGCCTTGCATCAGGTTCATATAGGGAAGTCCCGAACTGAACGTATAGATAAGGTCCATGTCGCGCACGTCGGGATTGTTGATGTAGGCATTCTTGGGTCGTGTGTCGTTCACGTCGAAGTCGGCAGTGAGCAAATTGTGCGATGCAGCGGCATTGGCAGTGTGGTCGATGGCGCAGTTGGCCAGCACCACCGTACCGCCTGGAGCCACTTTGCAGTCGGCATCGAGCGGAATACGGAAGACTTGTTTCAGCAATACTACGTCGCTATTGAACGACTCAGCCAGCTGTTCCATCGTATATGATGGTTTGCTGTTGCTCTCTACCAGTCCGATGTAGAGTCCTGCCACGTCGATTTCCTTGTCGCTCTGGTTGTAGAGTTCGATGTACTGGTCAGCCACATAGTTCTTGTTGTTGTTGTCCTTACAACCCGACGAGGCAATCTTTCCGATGACCAGCGAGCGATTGATGGAGAGCTGGGTGCTCAGCCGCAGCGGTGTGGTGGTATTATCGTCGGACAGCAGTTGCGAGTTGATATTCCCCGAGACGACGGCACCCTCGTTGACAATGGGGTCGCCGGTGAGCTGGGTGTATTCCTCAGAGGTGATGTCCCACGAGGTAGAGACATTGTAGACATCGGGGATGATGCCATGGAACGAGGCCACGCCCTGGGCATTGGTGGTGGCGGTCAGCACATTGCCGCCGTTCAGTTGGCTGATGGTGACGGTGTGTCCCTCCATGTCGGAGCCTTGGGTGAACTCCTCGGGCATGACGAGCTGGATATCGACCGACACCTCGCGGGTGACATCGTCGTAGTCGATGCACGACGAAAGCGACAAGAGGCCTGTTCCAACGAGGCAAGACAACAGGCCTGCCCATGTCTTCCCCGCGATATTTTTATTTTTTATATTCCTCATAATCATCTTTATTACTATTTTTTTTACCACTTTTTTCTACCACGAATGAATCGAATTTTTCGAATTTTCTTTATTTCTACACCGCATTGCGAATCACCTTCGGTGCAACGAATGAATCGAATTTTAAACGAATCATCCATTCGAAAAATTCGTTGTTAAAATTCATTGTCTTCATTTATTTTTATTCGTGTCATTCGCGAAATTCGTGGTCGTATTACAAGTTAAATGAAAGTTCCACTCCGTAGCTGAAGTTGCCTGTGTTGCGCTGTGTGAGCGTCGTGGTCAGGTTGTTCTTCATGTAGGGCTCATAGAACATGAGGTTGTTGACGTAGAGCGACAACTGGCCTATTTTGCCGAGTTCCTTGCTCAGCCGGCCCTGCAGGTTCCATGTGACGGGCTGCTTCGAGGGCACCGACTCTGAGCTGCGCACCATCAGTCGCTCGATGCTCACGCCCTCTATCTCGGTCTGGTTGGTCACCTCGTGGTATTGCAGGTTGGTGTCTATCCAGCCGATGGGTCGTTTCTCGAACAATGCCGAGTG
>DGTB01000004.1:2857-3435 GCA_002394185.1 Bacteroidales bacterium UBA4347
AAGCGGCGGTACTTATCGTAGTCCTGACCGGTGGGATAAACCACCTTGCAGGGCGTCAGTCCGTAAGCCGAATAGCTGGTGGGCAGCAGCGAAGCGGGAATAGAGCTGGAGTTCATGGCGGTCGACCAGGTCTTGGTCTCGTTCAGTGCGCCGCTGAACTGAATCTGTGTGCGCAGCGGCTTGATCTCGCCGAAGTCGACATCAAACTCCAGACCGCGGTTGACGGTCGAGTTGGTGTTGCCCACACGGCCCGTGGTGATGAAGATGACATCCTGGCGGGTGGGGTTGTTGAAATCAATCTGGGTGGCCTGTCCGGGGTTGATGACCAGCGCCTCGGGGCCATAGTAGTTGGCTGTATAGGTGGTATACTCGGTCACAGCGCCGAAACCTTTCGGTGTCTTGTCGCGATAGGCCAACAGGGCGAGATGGCGGTTGCCCGGCAGTTTGAAGTCGATGCCCAGCTCTACCTTCGTCGTCGTGGCGTTCTTCATGTCCTTCGAGTACTTCACCTCGTACATATAGGTATGGTAGTAGAGCAGCTGGGCTGCCGGATCGTTCTGCGGCATATAGCTGGCGGC
>DGTB01000151.1:0-475 GCA_002394185.1 Bacteroidales bacterium UBA4347
CCGCCTCGGTGACGCCGAGGTGTATCGGGTAGTCCATGCCGAGGGCATGCATCTTCTGCACGAAGAGGCGCGTGCTGTCCACCATCACCTTGACGTTGCTGGCCTTCATGGAGAAGACGAGCTGGTCATATTCCTGCTGGCGGCAGACCTGTGCGAACTCGATGGCGCTCTGGGCCATGCCCTCGGGGGTATTGCCGTAGCGCGACATGATGCGCTCGCTAAGCGAGCCGTGGTTGGTGCCGATGCGCATGGCGGTGTGGTGAGCCTTGCAAATCTCTATCAGGCGCGACATCTTGTCGCCGATACGTTTCAGTTCGTCGTTGTACTCCTGGTCGGTGAAGTGGGTCTTGCCTGTGTTGCGGTCGGTGTAGTTGCCGGGGTTGACGCGCACTTTTTCTACTATGGCCGCGGCCGTTTCGGCAGCCAGCGGGTTGAAGTGGATGTCGGCCACCAGGGGGACGGAACAGCCACGGCG
>DGTB01000151.1:588-1699 GCA_002394185.1 Bacteroidales bacterium UBA4347
GCGGTGATGCGCACCAGCTCGCAGCCGGCCTCGACCAGACGGAGGGTCTGCTCGACGGTGGCTTGCGTGTCCATGGTGTCGGTGTTGGTCATGGACTGAACCCTTATGGGGGCACCGCCACCCAGGGTGAGATTGCCTATTGTGATTTGTTTGCTCATAGGGAGAGAGGTTTTTTTTATCGGAGTGATCGGAGTAATCGGAGTAATCAGAGTAATCGGAGTTTTCGGAGTAATCGGAGTACTCGGAATATTCAGAGTACTCTGATTATTCTGATTATTCTGATTATTCTGAGTACTCCGATTTTTTTATTTTGTTTTAAAGTAGACTTCGGTGGCGCCGGAGCCGTAGAGTTTCATGGGGGCGTCGACGTATTGGATGTTGTCGTAGAGGTCGAGTTCGTTCTGTATCTCGGTCTTGAGCACGCCGCGGCCGACGCCATGGATGAAGACGACTTTTTTGAGGCCGTTGAGTTGGGCGTGGTTGAGGCAGGTGCGGAAGAAACGCTTCTGGAGTTCGTGTTTTTCGATGTCGCTCAGCTTTTCGGGATGGGCGGTGAGGGCTTCGATGTGCAGGTCCACCTCGGCTTCGCCGGGGCGCACCATGTACTGCAGGAGGACGTTCTCGTTTAGTTTCTGGGCGTTCTGTGTCTGCAGCTGGGCCAAGCGGTTTTTGAGATTCTTGAGCTGGTCCTGCAGGTTGGCCACCTGCGAGCGCAGGCGGATATTCTCTTCGAGCAGCTTATCCTCGGTACGGTCATCGGTGCGGCCGGTGAACTTCTCTTTGAGTTTGCGGTTCTGTTCTTGTTCGCGGGCGGCAGCCTTGGACTCGGCCTCTGCCATGCGCTTGGCCTCCTCGGGGCTGGGGAGTTCGCCGGGGACATCCTGGTTGAACACCTTGCCCACCCCGCTCATGTCGGCCATGCGGATGAGTTCCGCCGGGGGCATGGGCATGTCGAAACCCGTGTCGTCGCGCACGAAAACGAAGTCTTTGGTGATTTTGGTGACCACTCCGCCACCGATGCTGTTGAGGAATTTAACCTTGTCTCCTATTTGAAAAGTAGCCATATATATGTGTTCTTAAGAGTTATCAGATGAGTTCGTCGGCCAGCTGG
>DGTB01000151.1:1826-2514 GCA_002394185.1 Bacteroidales bacterium UBA4347
AGTTCCTCCACCATAAGTGCCGAGTCGGTGAAGACCCGGACGTTGGGGTTGGCAAAGGCGGCCTGAACCTGCTGTGGGTCGAGGTTGGGGAGCTTTTTCAGCTGCAGTGCATGCTGGCTGTAGTAGACAAACGGCACATCGGCCTTGTCCATGGTGCCGGCATACTGCTTGAGAAACTCGGCCGTGAGGCTGCTGAAGGTATGCAGTTCCATACAGGCCACAAGCCGGCGAGTGGGGTACTGCTCCTTCATGGCGGCAATGGTGGCGCGGAGCTTGGAAGGGGCGTGGGCGAAGTCCTTATACACGGCACTGCTGGCAGCCGCCTTCACCAGTTCCAACCGCTTGCTGGCGCCGTGGAAAGAGCGGATGGCCTCGTCGAACTGGGCATCGGTGACTCCTAGCTGGTTGCATGCATAGCGTGCGGCGGTGAGGTTGAGAAGGTTGTGACGGCCGAAAATCAGCAGCGGCACCTCCCCTTCGGGACGAGAAAGGCGGGTGATGCCCTGCGACACCTGATGGGCAGGGACATCGTAGGGAATCTTCGTAATGTCGGTGCGATTGTTTTTCTGGGCCACGTCGCGCACTTCGGGGTCGTCGTTGCAATAGATGAGCGTACCCTGGGGCTCGATCAGGTTGACAAACTGGGCAAACTGGTCTTTGTAAATCTCGAAGGTGGGGAAGACATTGA
>DGTB01000067.1:0-10122 GCA_002394185.1 Bacteroidales bacterium UBA4347
AAGATATGCCGTATCGGACACCTCTCGGGTACCCCTCGGGTGGGGGTTGGCTACATGTAGGCGTGGACGCCGCCGAGGAAGAAGTTGACGCCGAAGTAGGTGATTACCACCGAGAGGAAGGCTAGGGCGCAGTAGAGGTGGAAGCTGCGGGCGCGTCGGTTGATGCCCAGCGAGGGGTGCAGCGGCAGGACGTAGACGATGAGGGTGATGAGGGCCCAGACCTCCTTGGGGTCCCAGCTCCAGTAGTTGCCCCACGAGATGTTGGCCCATACGGCGCCGATGGCTATGCCCAGGGCCAGCAGGAAGACGGCGGGGTAGAGCATTAGCAGGCCGAGGCGGTGGAAGCGTTCGCTGGCGCCGTTGCGGTTGCCCAGGATGAGGCCTGCCACGCCGCCCATCATGACGAAGAAGAAGAGGGCGTAGGCGAACATGATGACCGTTACGTGGAGCGTGAGCAGCGGCGAGCTGAGCACGGGCATGAGGTTGGTCACCGGGGGGTTGCTGCCGCTCATCATGGCCACCAGCAGGCAGAATCCCATGGTGAGCATGGCGACGGGCAGCGCCATGGAGTGCTTGCGTACGAGGCCGAGGCCTATGAGGCCTATGGCGATGGCCATGAGGTTCATGCTGTCGAATCCGCCGGCCATGGGCACGTGGCCGCCGGCAATCCAGCGCAGGACGAAGGTGAGCACCAGGAAAGCCGTCAGCAGGGCCACCCATGCCGTTGCCGTCCAGCGGGCCCAGGCGGGCAGTTCGCGGCCGCGGCCCGTAAGGAAGAGGCTGAGGGCGAAGAAGAGGAGGCCCAGGGTGATGCTCAGCATGGCCAGCCAGCGGCCGGTGGTCAGGGCGTTGTAGAGGCGCTCGGCGTCGACGCGGGTCTTCGTGGGCAGCACCGAGGAGGCCTGTTTCTGCTGGAAGGCGAGGGTTTTCTCGAAGACGCGTTCCAGTTCTTCGAAGTCGCCTTTCATCACCAGTTCCTGGCAGTAGCTCTGGTGTTTGCGCACGAAGAGGTAGGCCTCGTCGTCCACGCTCAGCGGCAGGGCGTCGTTCTGCGCGTACCATCCCAGGGTGCCTGCGCTGTCGGCCAGGGGGAAGAGCTTGAGGCCCTTGCCGGAGAGGAGCGACTGGACGAGGCTGTACTTTTCGTTGGCGGCGCGGAGGTTCTTGTCGGTCTGGCCGCGGAGGGCCTCTTCGTTGAGGACGAAGTCGTTGTAGCTGGCGCGGGCAGCGCTGACGTGCAGGCGTTGGCGTGCGTCGTCGCCTTTGATTTTGATGAGGGGTTCGGAGGCCCAGTCGTTGAAGTAGAAGAGGTAGCCCGCCAGCACCTGCTCGGGGCTGAGGCCGTGGTAGGTGGCTTTGCCGGTGAGCTTGGTGGTGAAGTCCTTGGCGTAGGTCTGCAGGGGGCACACGCGGCCTTTGTAGAGGACGTACATGCGGCCCATGCGGTCGGCCGTGGCCTTGGGCAGGGTACGCGGTGTGGCGGCGTGGGCCTGCGTGGAGGCCAGCAGCAGGGCCGCTATGGCGGCGCCTTGGAGCAGACGGCGGTAGCGTCCGCCGCGTTCCAGCATGAGCCACAGGAAGCCCAGGAGCAGCAGGGCGTAGCCGCAGTAGGTGACGGCGATGCCGAAGGGGTCGTGGCTGACGCTGAGGGTTGAACGGCCCTCCTCGTCGTAGTCCTCCTGGTAGAAACGGTAGCCGCGGTGGCGCAGGATGTTGTTCATCGAGATGTCGTGGCGCTGGCCTTCGGCAACGACGTGGCTCACGAAGTCCATGGGCGTGTGGGTGCCGGGGTAGGTGAGCACCTCGAAACTCTCCAGTTCCATCTCGAAGGGCAGGGTTGCGGAGTGGCCGTTGCCGGTGTCGATGGTGGTGGAGGGGATGCTGGGGCTGAGGGTCATGCTGCCGTGGAGGCCGGTCCAGGTGGTGAGGGCGCCGCCGAGGAGGATGACGGGTACGGAGGCATGGACCATCAGGGCCGCGGGGCGACGCCACATCTTGCCCTGCACGATGGCCACCGCGGCGCCGACGGCCACCAGGGCCATCAGGGCGATGAACCACCACGAGGTGTAGAAATGGTCGGCCACCCACTCGGCGCCGCGATAACGTTCGAAAACGGTGCCTGCGGCGAGCACTGCCGCCACAAGCACCATCAAGGCTACACGAATCTTTTTCATTTGTCTTAACTACTTAACAGCTTCTCTATTTAGCTACTTTTTTTAAATTGCATTGATGAACTTCACCACCGCATCGCGGTCGGCCTTTGAGAGCTGACGGAAGTTCTCCACGCTGCGGCGGGCGTCGCTCTGGGCAGAGCCGTGCCACATGATGGCCTCGATGACGTTGCGGGCGCGGCAGTCGTGCAGGCGGTCGGCATGGCCGGAGCAGAGGGGTGCCAGTCCGCGGCCCCAGAGGGGTGTGGTGCGGCACCAGCCGGTGCGGATGTCGTTCTTCATGTACAGTTTATGTTGCACGAAGTCGCTGTAGGGCCAAATCTTCTGGTAGGGGTAGCGCGGCAGGCGCGAGTCGCCGTCCTCGAAGAAGCCCGTGGGGTCGGTGAAGTTGTCCTCGCCGGTGGTCCAGGAGGGGCGGTGGCAGACGGCGCAGCCCAGGTCGCGGAAGAGCTTGCGTCCGCGCTGCACGTCGGGGTCGTCGAGGTTGCGGGCGGCGGGCACGGCGAGGCCGCGGTGCCACACCATGAAGTTCACATAGTCCTGGTCGCTCATCTCGGCGGGCAGGTTCTTGCTCATGAGGTAGTTGTAGATGTTGCTCTCCATGGTGGAGTCGGGGTTGACCCACTCGGGGAAATAGTCGGCGAACTGGGCCTGCACGTTGACGTCGCGGGAGGCTTTGCGGGCGTAGGCCTCGGTGATGTAGTGGGCGCGCTTGTTGCTGCGGGTGACGTTGGTGATGTTCCAGATGGCGTTGCTGCCCGGGGCGTCCTGCAGGGGGCCGCGGGAGAGGGCGTAGGTGTAGCGTTTGGGATGGCGGGTGTTGCCGTAGAAGGCCGTGGGGGTCCAGTCGCTGCCGTTCCAGAAGGCGGGGTTCAGCGGCAGGCCCATCTCGCTCTCGCGCTGGTACTGTGCTTTGAGCGAGTCGTCGTCGATGGCGTCGATGAGGCCGGTGCCGTAGATGCCGATGGTGCTCTCCAGGCGGAAGGCGAGGTTGGAGTAGGGCACGCCCAGGGGGGCGTAGAAGGCGTTTTCGTCGATGGTCAGTTCGGGGTAGATGAGTTCATAGGTCTCGCCGTCGGGGAAGCGGTTGCCCCACTCGTCGGTGTAGTTGAGCCAGGAGAGGTGGATGCCGCTTTCCTCGACGGGGTTGGGGAAGGGTGCCACGGCGCGGGTCTGCGGCATGCCGGTGACGGAGGTCTCGTAGGCGTCGTTGGTTTTGTCGTAGACCACGAGGAGGTAGCCGTTGCCCCAGTCCTCGGCGTTGTAGCGGTCCATGCGGCGGCCGTGGCCGTAGCCGGGATGGCAGTTCTCGCAGGAGGAGCGGATATAGAGGGGTCCGAGGCCGTTGAAGGGACGGCTGTTCTGGGTGACGGTGTGTTCGAAGAACATTTCGCCGTATTTGAAGGCTGTGGCCATGCCGGCCATCTCGGTGGCGGGGGTGGGGTCTTCGTAGGCCGAGGCGCTCTGGTTGAAGGTGGTGCCGAGGCGTCCGCCGGCGTAGACCTCCTCGTCGATGCCTTCGGGGGCAGGGGTGGGCTCGGTCTCGTCGTTGTTGCAGGCGGCGAAGAGCCCGGCGGCCGCAAGGGCGGCCAGCAGGAGGCAGGTGTGTTGTTTCATAGGTTCTTTTTGTTTAAGGGGGAGTTTAGGGATTTCAGTTGTTGCGGATGGCTTCCACCACCTCGTCGAGGATTTCGCTGAGGGCTGCGCAGGCCTCCATGGCTTCGCCGTTGGCTTCGGCACTGATGTTGTTGACGAAGGGGGCGGGCATGGCGTCGATTTTGGCCATGGCGTTGTCGAGGGCCTCCATCACCTCGTTGTCGAGGGCGGCGTTGAGGTTGTGCATGTAGTGGTGGAGCGAGTTGGCCTCGTCGCGCTGGCCTTCGATGCCGCCGAGGTAGGCGTTCTGGATGCTGACGATGTTGTTGTGGAAGTCGATGATGGACTTCTGGCTGTAGGGGCTTTCGATGTAGGTGGGGTCTTCGCCGCTGTGTGCGGCGCCGATCTTGCTGGTGCCCACCTCGTCGGCGATGTCGATGCAGCCCTGGACGATGGCCATGAGGGCGGCCTTGCGGGTGGCGTAGGTGCTGCCGGCCTGTCCGGCGGCCTTCATGTTGTCGCCGTAGCTGAGGTCGCCGCCGGCCACGGTGTACTGCATCTCGAGGTCGTCGAGCTTGGCGATGTGGCTTGCGGGGGCGTCGTCGCCTATCCAGCCCACTTCGAGCTGGTAGCAGCGGTTGCGGAGGTCGCCGGCGACGGCGGCCACGTAGGTCCACTGGTTGGCGGTGATGGCGCTGGCGCTCTTGGGCTGGCCGTCGGCGAAGAGGATGTACTCGATGCCGTGGAAGCCCAGCAGGGCGTTGCCCAGGCGGTCGCCGGCAACGGCGTCGCCGTCCTCGCTGTCGAGCGATGCCAGCATCTCAGGGCTGTTCATGAGGGTGTTGAAGGCATCGATGTCGAGGGGCCAGGAGTCGATGTGGGGATCCACGCCGTAGTCGCCGGCGGCGCCGAAGAGGAAGGCTTCGCTCTTCTCCCACTCCTCGCGGGCGGCGAGGAAGGTCTCGCAGGCCTGGCGCAGGGCGGCGTCGTTGGGGTTGGCTTTGAGGGCGGCCAGCTCGGTGGCCAACTGCTCGGCCTTGGCGGCCAGGGCGCCGTAGGTGGGGGCCACGGTGTGGTCCACAAACTGCTCGGCGATGGCGGCGGCCTGGCTGTCGTCGCTGCCGGCGGTGGTGTCGTTGTCGTCGCTGCAGGAGACGGCTCCCGCCGTCAGTGCAGCCATTGCCATGAACATGGCGGCATTTTTAAAAAACGATTTCATAGGTTTGTCGGTTTTTTAGTTATTTTTAATAGTGAATTATCGCACGAAGAACCCCGTCCAGGTGACGCCCAGGGCGAAGAAGGGTTCGTTGTTGTACTGCTCGCCGAGCAGGCGCACGCCGCCCTCGGCCTTGAGGGCCACCTGGGGCAGGGGGTAGTAGTTGACGCCGCCGGAGACCATCTGGCGCGAGCACCAGCCGATGTCGGTCAGGCCGCTGGCGGGGATGTAGCTGTCGTACTGGTCGTAGCGTCCGAAGAGGTAGAGCTTGCCATGGTCGCGTCGCCACTGGGCAAACGACAGCAGGTCGACGCCGGCCTCGATGGAGGCGTCCCAGGCGGCCTCGCCCACGAAGGTGTGGGGGTAGGGGTTGCCGGTCATGGTGGTCTGGTTCTTGTTGCGGGCCGAGATGGCTGCGGCGTCGGAGAGGTGGCCGTAGTCCACGTTGCCGCGCACGATGACATGGCGGTTGCGGTAGGCGAAGTCGAAGCAGCCTATGGCCACAAGGCCGTCGAGGTCTTTGTAGCGGCTGTTGACGTCGGTGACGATGTCGTTGTTGTTGCTGCCGCCGAGGTAGCCGCTGAGGCTCAGGCGCAGACCGCGGATGCCTGTCCAGTCCACGCGTGCGGCGCAGGCCAGGGCGTTGGCGGGGCGGAACTCGTAGGGCGACGCCGAACCGTTGTGCACCCAGCCTTGGTCGTTGAAGAGGTTGCTGTTGAGGCCCGGCAGCAGCTGTGCCTCGTAGCGCCAGGCGCCGGCCTGGCCCCAGAGGCTGAGGCCCGTCTCGTGCCATGTGCAGGGCATGATGGTGTTTTCGCCTTCGGGGCGGTAGACACCGAAGAACATGTTGGGGGTGTGGTTGTTGTTGGTCATGCCCACGGGCACCACTATGTGACCCGCGCGCACGTTCAGGTGACGGTTGAAGCTTTTCTGCACCCAGAACTGCTCCAGGGCCACTTCGCCGCCGCGCTCCACCTCCTGCTCGAACTCGCCGGTTTCCTCGGTCTCCTTCTCCACGGCAGCCTCGACACCACCGTGCTCGAACTCGATCTCCGTGCCTACGCTCCATCCGTGGCCGAATTCGTAGCCCAGCATGATGACGGCGTGCGGCAGGTCCACGCGGCCGTAGCCTGGGGCGTCCTTGTAGCGGTCGGCATGCGAATAGCGAAACACATTGTCGCTGTAGAAATGGTGGCTGTAGGCAGTCTCGCCGTATCCGCCCACGGTGAGGCGGCTTTTCGTGGCCGTTGCGGTGTCGGTCTGCGCCGATGCCAGCGGCCCGCAAAGCAGGGCCGCAAGTGTGCAGATGGTTGATATACTTTTTGTTGCGTTCATAATGTATCGATACTTTTTGCTTGCAAAAATACATAATACACTCATAACCAACACTAACCATAATTGGTGATTTTGGTGTGCATGGAAGCAATTTACGGTTGCTTTCATTGGAAAAAAGTTGATTAATTGAAAATAAATTTGTGTAATTCATTAAAATTTTGTTATTTTGTACTTTGCACTTAGTGTGCGGAAACGGAGTATTTAAATGGAAACCAATACGTTGATATGAAAAAAATAATGAAAAAACTGTTGCCGCTGATGCTTGTGGCCGGTGTGCTGGCCATGAGCGGTGTGCAGGTGTCGTGCAAGAGTTCGAGCGACAACATGTACCAGCGCCAGCAGAGCAACAGGGCCAAAAAAATCAAATCGAACATCAAGGTGAAAGGTACCAACAAGAGTCACGGTCATACTAATAGAACTTACTGATGCAGAGTGCACTATATCCACTGAAATTTCTGCCGCTGTACAAGAATGTCATCTGGGGCGGCAACCGGCTGAAAGGCTACGGATTCAACTACGACCCCCTGCCCAACTGCGGCGAACTGTGGGTCCTCTCCTCGGTGGAGGGGAAGGAGTCGGTCATTGCCAACGGCTTTCTGGCAGAGAACACGCTGAACGAAGCCATCGAGGTCTATATGGCCGACCTTGTGGGCGAGAAGGTATATAATCGCTTCGGCAACCATTTCCCGCTGTTGCTGAAGGTCATCGATGCCGCCAAGGACCTCTCCATCCAGGTGCATCCCGACGACGCGCTGGCGCAGAAGCGCGGCATGCCCTATGGCAAGACGGAGATGTGGTATGTCATGGATGCCGAGCCCGGTTCGAAGCTTATCAGCGGTTTCCGCCGCGACGTGGAGCCCGAAGAGTACCGTGCCGCCCTGGCGGCGGGCCACTTGGAGGAGTTGCTGCATGCCGAGCAGCCTGCGAAGGGCGACGTTTACTTCATTCCTGCCGGCAGGGTGCATGCCCTTGGCCAGGGCTTGATGGTGGCTGAGATACAGCAGACGTCGGACTGCACCTACCGAATCTATGACTACAACCGCCGCGATGCCGACGGCAACCTGCGACAGCTGCACACCGAGGAGGCCATGGATGCCATTGACTTCAGCGCTGTGGGCGACCATGCGAGCACACGTTACGAGGCTCGTCAGGACCAGACCACCACCCTTGCGCATTGTCCTTACTTCACCACCAGCCTTATCCCCCTCAGCCGTCCGCTGCGCAAGAATCTGGAGGATGTGGACTGCTTCGTGATCTACTTCTGCGTGGAAGGCCTGGCCGCGGTGAAGAGCATGGAGACCATCGTGCCGATGCACGCCGGCGAGTGCGTGCTGGTGCCTGCCGCTGCCGACGGGGTGGAACTCTTCTGCGAAGGCCCGGCCAAGCTGCTGGAGGTGACCATAGACACCACAGGATGGACCGACGCACCGCGTGCCGACAACGACTGGCTGGCGGAGTTCGTGGTTGAGGGAAAATAAAAAAAATTTGCCCAATTAAGAAAAAATTGCTACTTTTGCACCGCTTTTTATAGTATTATTGGCATTGAAGAATATGTTCGATTTTGAGACATCGGTAACGGGGATAGAGTTCAAGGTGAGACAGTTGGCAGACGAAGTGGCACGTCTGCGCAAGCTGGTGTCGCAAAAGGAGGACCGCTGCCAGGAACTGGAAGAAGCGTTGAAAAACAGTGAAACAACAATAAACAATTTAAAAGAAGAGAACAAATTATTAAAATTAGGGAACAAGTTGTCAGAGAAAGGCGAGAGTGCTGAGATAAAACTTAAAATCAATCAAATGATTCGCGTCATTGACAAGAGTCTTGAGATAGTGAAAAACTCCACCCTGTAGACCTTTGGGCGGAGGTAAAAAAGAAGAAGAACCAGGAAGATGGAAACGGTATCGGCATCGGTAACAATAATGGGGCGCACCTACAAGTTGCGTGTGGCCGCCGAAGACGAGGCGGCGCTGCGCAAGGCTGCGTCGTTTATCGATACACAAGCCAAAGCCTACGGCAAGCAGTATGCCTACAACGACCATCAGGATCTTCTTGCGATGGTAGCATTGACGCAGATCACACAATTGACGAAGATACAAGACTCGCTGCGGTATAAGGACACAGACCTCGCGCAGAGGTTGCAGTCCATCGACGGCGTGCTGGACCAAATCCTGCATCCGACCCAAAACAGTTTGTAAACTCAACACCATTTACGAACCGAGTCGGCTCAGGGGCGGGTAGGTTGTATGGCTGATACGCCCGGCGCTCAAATCCTATAGTTTCAGAGTTTACCATAACTCTCGGAGGGATAAAACCGTGATGCAGGATTTCTTTCTTTTAGACTGACCTCGAACCTTTCACCGGCAGCCGCCGTTCCCACAACAAAAACAACAACACATCATGACGGTACTATTTATTATAATCGGCCTTGTGGCCGGAGGCGCCCTGGGAGTGTGGCTCACCACCTCGGTGCTGCGCAACAAACTGCTCGCCAAAAGCCAGCAGGTTCTGAAAGACGCCGAAGAGAAAGGCGAAGTCATCAAGAAGGAAAAGGTCTTACAGGCCAAAGAACAGTATTTGCAGATGAAGGGCGAGCACGACAAGCGCGTCAACGAGCAGAACCAGAAAATCCGCGAGCAGGAGAACAAGCTGAAGCAGCGCGAGCAGAGCCTCAACCAGCAGGTCAACGAGTTGCAGAAGAAAAGCAATGAGCTCAAGGGCGTCAGCGAGAACCTGAACAACCAGATCGAGGCCCTGAAAAAACGTCAGGCTGAGGTGGAGAAGGTTTATAAAGAGAGCGTCAGCAAGTTGGAGCACATCGCCGGCATGAGCGCCGACGAGGCCAAGCAGCAGCTGGTGGACGCCATGACCGAGGAAGCCCGTGCCGAGGCTTCGACCACCATCATGGACATCGTCGAGGAGGCCAAGATCACCGCCGCCGAGCAGGCCAAGAAGATTGTCATCCAGAGCATACAGCGCACTGCCACCGAAACTGCTGTAGAGAACACAGTGAGTGTCTTCAATCTGGAGAACGAAGAGGTGAAGGGTCGCATTATCGGTCGCGAAGGCCGCAACATCCGCACCCTGGAGAGCCTCACCGGCGTGGAAATCATCATCGACGACAGCCCCGACGCCATCATCATCAGTGGTTTCGACCCCGTGCGCCGCGAGATTGCACGCCTGTCGCTCCACAAGCTGGTCACCGACGGCCGCATCCACCCTGCCCGCATTGAGGAGGTAGTGGCCAAGACGCGTCGCCAGATTGAACAGGAAATCAACGAGGTGGGTAAACGTACCTGCATTGACCTCGGCATCCTGAACATGAACCATGAGCTGATGCGCATGGTGGGTCGCATGAAATACCGTTCCAGTTACGGCCAGAACCTGTTGCAGCATAGCCGCGAGGTGGCCAACCTGGCCGCTACCATGGCTTCTGAGCTGGGTTTGAATCCCAAGCTGGCCAAGCGTGCTGGCCTGTTGCACGACATTGGCAAGGTGCCCGAGACCGACCCCGAGATGCCGCACGCCATCTTCGGTATGAAACTCGCTGAGAAGTACAAAGAGCATCCCGACATCTGCAACGCTATCGGTGCCCACCACGACGAAGTGGAGATGACCAACCTCATCAGCCCCATCATCCAGGTGGCCGACGCTATCAGCGGTGCCCGTCCCGGCGCCCGCCGCGAGGTCGTCGAGGCCTACATCAACCGCCTGAAGAAACTTGAGGACATGGCCATGACCTACCCCGGAGTGGTGAAGACCTACGCCATCCAGGCCGGCCGCGAGCTGCGCGTCATCGTCGGTGCCGA
>DGTB01000067.1:10205-12670 GCA_002394185.1 Bacteroidales bacterium UBA4347
CAAGCTCAGCTACGACCTCTCGCGCCAGATTCAGAGCGAGATGACCTACCCCGGCCAGATCAAGGTCACCGTCATCCGCGAAACCCGCGCCATCAACTACGCCAAATAGTCCATAGGTCGTATAAGCCTTATAAGTCCTATGATACTTTCAGCCATCCATTGGAACGTCGACCCGGTGTTGATGCACCTCGGCCCCACCACCTTGCGGGTGGTTGGGGTGTTGTGTGTCGCCGTTCTGCTCTACATCCTTGCTATGCCTTTCTTTTCGAAGGACAAGAAAGACAAGGACGGCAAGGAGAAGAAGGAGAAGCGTGACGTTTGGGACTATCTCCTCATGGCCCTCATCCCCGCGGTGTTGGCATTCATCTGCTTCAAGATCGACAGTTTCAATATGCGCTGGTACTCGCTGGGCTTCCTGGTGGCCTTTGTGTTGGGCTACTGGATCATGTCGCGCATGTTCAAGCGCGAGGGTGTAAGGAGCGATTACCTCGAAAGCCTCGTCATCTACATGTTCCTTGCCACCCTCGTTGGTGCCCGCCTGGGCCACTGCCTCTTCTACGAGCCCGGCTATTTCCTCACCTCCGAGCACTGGTTTGAGATCGTGTGGCCCTTCCGCAACGGTGAGTTCAAAGGCTTCGAGGGCCTGGCCAGCCACGGCGCGGCCATCGGCATCCTGACCGCCATGTACCTCTATTGGCGCAAGTACGGCATGAACATCTGGTGGATTCTGGACCGCCTGGTCATCGTCATCGCCCTCGGCGGCGCCTTCATCCGCCTGGGCAACCTCATGAATAGCGAAATCTACGGCCACGCCACCTCGCTGCCCTGGGGCTTCATCTACGAGCGCAACGGCGAGACCCTCCCCAAGCACCCCACGCAGCTCTACGAGAGCCTCAGCTACTTCCTCATCTTCGCCGTCAGCCTGTGGTACTACCGCCACAAGGGCGGCCACGTGAAAAGCGGCGCCATCTTCGGCTGGTGGCTCGTGGCGCTGTTCGGCGTGAGGTTCCTTATAGAGTTCGTCAAGAACGACCAGGAAGCCTTCGAGGCCGATATGCTGCTCAACATGGGCCAGCTCCTCAGCCTGCCCTTCATCGTCGGCGGCCTGGCCATCGCCTGGCTCGCCAAACAGGAAAAATTCCCGCAGGGACCCTTCCCCAAGGGAGAAAAAGTAACTTTTAAAGACAAAGAAAAGGAGAAAAAGAAATGAAAACGCTCATACTTGTACGTCATGGCGAAAGCGCCTGGAACAAACTGAACCTCTTCACCGGCTGGACCGACGTCGACCTCACCGAGAACGGCATCAAGGAAGCCTACGAAGCCGGCAAACTGCTCAAGGCCGAGGGCTACCGCCCCGAGCTCTGCTTCACCTCCTACCTCAAACGCGCCGTGAAGACCCTCAACGAGATTCTCGACGCCATGGACATGGACTGGCTGCCCGTGCAGAAGTCCTGGCGCCTCAACGAGAAGAGCTACGGCGCTATCCAGGGCCTCAACAAGGCCGACACCGCTGCCAAGTACGGCGACGAGCAGGTGCTCCTATGGCGCCGTGCCTTCGACGTCCAGCCCCCGGCACTCGACCTCCACGACGAGCGCAGTCCCCGCATGGACCCCCGCTACAACGAGATTCCGGATAACCTCATCCCCCTCACCGAGAGCCTCAAGGACACCATCGAGCGCCTCATGCCCTACTACCGCGGCACCATCATGCCCGCCTTCGACAACCGCAACACCCTCATGGTCGTCGCCCACGGCAACTCTCTGCGAGGCATCGTCAAGGAGCTGAAAGGCATGAGCAACGAGGAGATTATCAAGTTCAACCTCCCCACCGCTGTGCCCTATGTCTTCACCTTCGACGACAAAATGAACCTTGTCAGCGACAAATTCCTCGGCGACCCCGAAGTCATCGCCGCCAAGCAGGCCAGTGTCGCCAACCAGGCCAAGAAAAAGTGATGGATAGAGAGTGAAGAATGAAGAATGAAAAGGCGGAGAATGGTTGGAGTATGAAAAAAGGCTTTTTGTAATCCATTGTCTTTCAGCTCATCATGCTTTATTCTTCACTCTTGAATAAAAAAAATTTGGCCAGTTTGGAAAATGTTCGTACTTTTGCAACGTTTTTGAGAGATAAAAATTGGTACAATTTAGTCTAACGAAACACACGGAGAGGTGGGTGAGTGGCTGAAACCAACAGTTTGCTAAACTGTCGTACTCGATTAGGGTACCGGGGGTTCGAATCCCCCCTTCTCCGCCAAGAAAGACGCCCCCGCAAAAGGCGTCTTTTTTTGATAGCGATGGCACCGGCGGGGCATAGCGAAGCCCGGTTATCGCGCCTGCTTTGGGAGCAGGAGACCCCCAGTTCGAATCTGGGTGCCCCGACAAACAAGATGAGATGTGAGCGGAAATAAAGTGAGACAAGATGGCCCCGTAGCTCAGCTGGATAGAGCAACTGCCTTCTAAGCAGTAGG
>DGTB01000108.1:0-1319 GCA_002394185.1 Bacteroidales bacterium UBA4347
GAGATGGAGGTATGGGCACTCGAAGCCTACGGCGCATCGCATGTGCTGCAGGAAGTGCTCACTGTCAAGTCCGACGATGTCATGGGCCGTGCCAAGGCCTACGAGGCCATCGTCAAGGGCGACAATATGCCGGTTCCGGGTATCCCCGAATCGTTCAACGTCCTTGTCCATGAGCTCCGTGGTCTCGGTTTGGAGGTAACGTTTGATTAATTAAAGCAGAAAGAAAGAACAATGGCTTTTAAACAAGAATCTCAGGTTAAGAACGATTTCAACTCGATCACCATCAGCCTTGCGTCGCCCGAATCCATCAAGCGCCGCTCCTTTGGCGAGGTGACCAAGCCTGAAACCATAAATTATCGCACCTACAAGCCCGAGCGCGATGGCTTGTTCTGCGAGCGCATCTTTGGACCCACGCGCGACTGGGAGTGCCACTGCGGAAAATATAAACGTATCCGTTACAAGGGTATTGTCTGCGACCGCTGCGGCGTCGAAGTCACCGAGAAGAAAGTCCGTCGTGAGCGCATGGGCCACATCGAACTGGTGGTCCCCATCGCCCATATCTGGTTCTTCCGCTCCTTACCCAACAAGATTGGCACACTCCTGAATATCCCTTCCAAGAAACTCGACCAGGTCATCTACTACGAGAAATACATCGTCATGCAGCCCGGCAAGGCTGTCCTCAACGAGATGCCTGTCCAGCGCCTCGATTTGCTCACGGAGGAGGAATACTATTATATTAAAGACGCTTTGCCCGAGGGCAACGAGCAACTCCCCGACGACGACCCCGACAAGTTCATTGCCGGCATGGGAGCAGAGGCCCTCTACAAGCTTCTTTGCAACCTCGACCTTGACAAGCTCTCCTACGAGCTTCGTGCCAAGGCTTCTCGCGAGACCGCTGTGGCCCGCAAGCAGGAAGCCCTCAAGCGCCTTAATGTCATCGAATCCTTCCGCGAGTCTCAGCGTGCCATGCGCGAGCGCGGTATGGACAACCGTCCTGAGTGGATGATAATGAACATCATTCCTGTCATTCCTCCCGACCTGCGTCCTCTCGTCCCGCTGGATGGCGGCCGTTTTGCCACCTCCGACATCAACGAGCTCTATCGCCGTGTCATCATCCGCAACAACCGCCTGAAACGCCTTGTCGAAATCAAGGCCCCTGAAGTCATCATGCGCAATGAGAAGCGTATGCTTCAGGAATCGGTTGATTCCCTCTTTGACAACAGCCGCAAGGTCTCCAGCGTCAAGTCCGATTCCAACCGCGCCCTCAAGTCGCTCTCCGATGCTCTCAAGGGTAAGCAGGGCCGCTTCCGTCAGAACCT
>DGTB01000108.1:1371-1754 GCA_002394185.1 Bacteroidales bacterium UBA4347
CAGAACCTGCTCGGTAAGCGTGTTGACTATTCCGGCCGTTCGGTCATCGTCGTCGGCCCCGAACTGAGAATGCACGAATGCGGTCTTCCCAAGGATATGGCCGCCGAACTCTTCAAACCCTATGTCATCCGCAAGCTTCTCGAGCGTGGTCTCGTCAAGACCGTCAAGAGCGCCAAGCGCATCGTCGACCGCAAGGAACCCGTCGTGTGGGAAATTCTCGAGAACATCCTCAAGGGACACCCCATCCTGCTCAACCGTGCTCCTACGCTGCACCGTTTGGGTATCCAGGCTTTCCAGCCTCGACTTGTCGAAGGTAAGGCCATCCGCCTGCACCCGCTGGTGTGTACCGGTTTCAATGCCGACTTCGATGGTGACCAGATGGC
>DGTB01000108.1:1800-3220 GCA_002394185.1 Bacteroidales bacterium UBA4347
GGTGACCAGATGGCTGTCCATGTCCCCATGGGCAACGCCGCCATCCTCGAGGCTCAGCTGCTGATGCTCTCCACCCACAACATCCTCAACCCCGCCAACGGTGCTCCTATCACCGTTCCTTCGCAGGACATGGTGCTCGGTCTGTACTACATGACCAAACCCCGCCGCACCACTGCCGATGAGGTCGTCAAGGGTGAAGGCCAGCGCTTCTACTCCGCCGAAGAGGTTATCATTGCTTATAATGAGAAACGTGTCGCCCTCAATGCCTGCATCTCCGTGCAGCTCGATGAGGACCACCGTTTCGACGAGTACTCTTACGTCAAGTCCGACCGTACCTTCATGGAGGTCATCAAAGACAGCAAAGGCAATGTGCTCACCGACATCGACTGCAGCACTCCTGCCGAGACCGCCCTCCACAGCCGCACCGAGTTTGAAATCAAGCGCGACAAGGAAGGCAATCCCATCCTTGACGAGAAGGGTCACTACATCAAGACCAACCGTCTCCGCACCACTGTCGGCCGTGTTATTTTCAACCAGGTCGTTCCCGCCCAGTATGGTTATATCAACCAGGTGATGGGCAAGAAGTCCCTGCGCGACATCATCGGCGACATCTTCACCGAGTGCGGCAACGCCGTCACCGCCACCTTCCTCGACGATATCAAGAACATGGGTTACCGTCAGGCTTTCCGCGGCGGCCTCTCTTTCAACCTGGGCGACGTTATCATCCCCGCCGAAAAGGAGCAGCTCATCGAAAAAGCCAACGAGGAGGTCGAAGAGGTCATGGCACAGTACGCCATGGGTCTTATCACCAACAACGAACGCTACAACCACGTTATCGATATTTGGACCAACACCAACAACCAGCTCACCGAGACCCTCATGAAGCAGCTCAAGGCTGACAACCAGGGCTTCAACCCCATCTTCATGATGTACGACTCCGGTGCTCGTGGTAGTAAGGAGCAGATCCGTCAGCTCTCCGGCATGCGCGGACTGATGGCCAAGCCCCAGAAAGCAGGTGCCGCCGGCAACGAAATTATCGAGAACCCCATCATCTCCAACTTCAAGGAAGGCCTCTCCGTGCTCGAGTACTTCATCTCCACTCACGGTGCCCGTAAGGGTCTGGCCGATACCGCCCTGAAGACGGCTGACGCCGGTTACCTGACCCGCCGTTTGGTCGACGTGGCTCACGACGTGATTATCAACGAGGAAGACTGCGGCACCCTCCGCGGCCTGCCCACCACCGCCCTCAAGAAGGGCGAGGATATCGTTCAGAGCCTCGGCGAGAAGATTCTCGGCCGCACCTCTGTCCACGACATCTATCATCCCCAGACCGGCGAACTCATTGCCCATGCCGGCGAAGAGCTCACCGAGGAAATCTGCAAGAAAATCGAGGATTCTCCCATCGAGGAGGTCGAAATCC
>DGTB01000108.1:3319-4355 GCA_002394185.1 Bacteroidales bacterium UBA4347
GCCAAGTGCTATGGCCGCAACCTGGCCACCGGCAAGATGGTCCAGAAGGGCGAGGCTGTCGGTGTCATCGCGGCTCAGGCTATTGGCGAGCCCGGTACGCAGCTTACACTTCGTACCTTCCACGTCGGTGGTGTCGCCGGTGGCAACATCGGTACCGCCTCCAGCCTCCAGGCCAAATACGAAGGACGCCTCGTCATCGACGAGCTCCGCTCCATTCCTTACACCGACAACGAGGGCAACTCCTACCACATCGTCATGGGCCGCAGCGCCGAGATGCGCATCGTCGACCCGAAGACCGAAATCACCCTCTTCTCCTCGCTGCTGCCCTATGGCGCCAAGCTTTACAAGGGCGCTGGCGACATGCTCCAGAAGGGCGATGTCGTGGCCGAGTGGGATCCCTACAACGCCGTCATCATTTCCGATGTGGCTGGTAAGGTCTCCTTCGAGAATGTCATCGAGAACGTCACCTACCGTGTCGAGAGCGATGCCCAGACCGGCCTTCAGGACAAGGTCGTCATCGAGAGCCGCCAGCGTACCAAGAATCCTACCCTCAACATTGTCGACTCCGAGGGCAACATCCTCAAGGTCTACGACCTTCCCGTGGGTGCCCACATCGGTGTTGAGCAGGGTCAGGACCTCAAGGCTGGTGACATCATGGTGAAGATTCCGCGTTCCTTCGGCAAGGCTGGCGACATCACGGGCGGTCTGCCCCGTGTCACCGAGCTCTTCGAGGCCCGCAACCCCTCCGACCCCGCCATCGTGGCCGAGGTGGACGGTATCGTCTCCATCGCCAAGAAACTCAAGCGCGGCAACCGTGAGGTCACCATCACCTCCAAGACCGGCGAGCAGCGTTCCTACCTCATCCCCACCTCCAAGCAGATCCTGGCTCAGGACAGCGACTATGTCAAGGCCGGTACGCCGCTCTCCGACGGCGCCATCACGCCCAGCGACATCCTCGCCATCAAGGGCCCCATGAAGGTGCAGGAGTACATCGTCAACGAGGTGCAGGAGGTCTATCGTCTGCAGGGCGTGAAGA
>DGTB01000108.1:4428-4834 GCA_002394185.1 Bacteroidales bacterium UBA4347
AAGCACTTCGAGATCATCGTGCGCCAGATGATGCGCAAGGTCGAAATCGAAGATCCGGGCGACACCCGCTTCCTCGAGGGCGACTTGGTCAACAGGCTCGACTTCAACGATGTCAACGACAATATCTTCGGCATGAAGGTTGTCGAGGACGCCGGCGACAGCGAGACCCTTTCCAACGGCCAGATTGTCTCCGCCCGCGAGCTGCGCGACGAGAACAGCGTCCTGCGCCGTCAGGACAAGCGCCTCGTCACCGTGCGCGACGCCCGTCCCGCCACCTGCAAGCAGGTGCTCCAGGGTATCACCCGCGCCTCGTTGCAGACCAAGTCCTTCATCTCCGCCGCCTCCTTCCAGGAGACCACAAAGGTGCTCACCGACGCCGCCATCAAGGGCAAGGTGGGCCACCTGG
>DGTB01000006.1:0-12241 GCA_002394185.1 Bacteroidales bacterium UBA4347
AGCACCACCTTGGCCTTGTGGCCGCTGAGGCGGAAGATGTCGTAGAGCGTCTTGGCGAACTCCTCCTCGTGCGCCACCGGGAAGACACTGCCGGCGCACGAGGCGTGGGCCGACAGGTTGCCGCCGATGCAGAGCACGAAGGTCTGCACCACCACGCCGCTCAGCTGCACCTGCCGCGCCACATCGCAAATCTCGGCCTCGCAGTCGTCCATGCCGTCGGTGATGATGAGTATCAGGTTGCGGCTGGAGCCCGTGGCGGGGAAGTCGCTCAGCGCGTCGGTCAGCGCCGCCGCCGCCGTGCAGCCCCCCTGCGGCACCAGGGTCTTGATTTTGCTCTGCAGACGGTAGATGTTGCCATCGCCGAAAGGCACCTCGAGGCGCGTGCCGAACTGCTCCTTGTTCAGGTGGCCGAAGACGCGCAGCGCCACGTCGACGTCGTGCTGGCGCGACACCGAGTCGAGGAACGACAGCAGCACCTGCTGCGTCACCTTGATCTTGGCATTGCTCTGCCAGTGGTCCCACATCGAGTTGGAACAGTCCAGTATCAGCAGCAGCCGCGTCTTCTCCTGGCGTCCGCCAACCGCACCCGACTGGCCAATAGCCGCCGACCACCAGCCGCCAGCCACAACTAACATCATTACAATGAACAACCTGCGCATAATATATAAAAACATTTCAAACGGCAAAGATACAAAAAAACAACGACATGGCCAAATCAAAAAAAATTCGCCCCGTTTTTGCATTTTACAACGGCAATTTCGATTTTTTTATGTATATTTGCACCGCAAATAATGTGTAACTAAATCAATAATTAACACAATATCAGACAAACAATGAAGAAAGCATTCCTTACTCTCGGCGCCGTTGCCATCTGCGCCACCTCTGTGTTCGCACAGGAAGAGAAGAAAGAGGACGAGGGCTACAAGTTCGACACCGTCAAGGTCATCCCCGTCACCTCCGTCAAAGACCAGAACAACGCCGGTACCTGCTGGAGCTACAGCGGCATCGCCTTCCTCGAGGCCGAGCTGCTCCGCCTGGGCAAGGGCGAGTACGACCTCAGCGAGATGTACGTCGTCGAGAAGACCTACAACGACCGCGCCATGGCCGCCGTCCGCACCCACGGCGACGTCTCCTTCAGCCAGGGCGGCGCCTTCAACGACGTCATCTACTGCCTCAAACACTACGGCATGGTGCCCGACGAGGTGATGCCCGCCGGTGCCATGTATGGCGACACCCTCAGCAACCACACCGAACTCTCCGCCCTCACCGACCGCATGGTCGAGGCCGTGGCCAAAGGCAAACTCAAGAAACTCCAGTACAGCCCCGACGGCCAGCCCCTGTGGCTCAAAGCCGTCCAGGCCGTCCACGAGACCTACCTTGGCAAGATCCCCGAGAAATTCAACTACAAAGGCGTTGAATACACCCCCAAGAGCTTCGGCGAGAGCCTCGGCCTGAACCCCGACGACTACGTCTCCATCACCTCCTACACCCATCACCCCTTCTACGAGCCCTTCGTCCTCGAAATCCAGGACAACTGGCGCTGGGGCCAGAGCTACAACGTGCCCATCGATGAGATGATGGACATCTTCGACTACGCCATCGACAACGGCTACACCATCGCCTGGGGTTCTGACGTCAGCGAACCCGGCTTCCGCTACACCCGCAAGGGCTTCGCCGTCCTCCCCGCCACCGACGGCAAAGCTGCCGCCAAGGTCGGTTCCGACCAGGCTCGCTGGAGCGGCATGAGCGCCGCCGACATCGCCGACGAGGCCGCCAAGCACCCCACGCCCCAGCGCTGGGTGACCCAGGAAGAGCGCCAGCAGGCCTACGACAACTGGGAGACCACCGACGACCACGGCATGCTCATCTTCGGCAAGGCCAAAGACCAGATGGGCAACGAATACTACATGGTGAAGAACAGCTGGGGCCACTACAACGGCGAGTTCGGCGGCAACTTCTTCGTCTCCAAAGCCTTCGCTCGCTACAAGACCATGAACATCGTTGTCCACAAGGACGCCATCCCCGCCGCCATCAAGGCCAAACTCGGCATCCAGGACTCCAAAGCCAACAACACCAAAAAAGGCAAAAAGAAATAACCGTTTTTTTAACAAAAACACCTCCAGCCGCCATCTCACGATGGCGGCTTTTTCTTTTTTCAACGGAACCTCCAAGAAACAAAAACAACTGAAAACCTGCAAAATAGCAATCCAACATCCAATCTTGGAATCCCCTGCCAGCAACAGCCACATAATCAACATTATATCCTTACCATCTCCCTACCAACTCCCTATCATCTCCCTACCAACTCCTACCATGGAGGGAGATGATAGGATGGTGCCAGGCCATTGACAAAGTTTTTATCATTTTGTCGTTTCAAGATTCGAGCAATTCGTATTTAATTGGCCTGTGTAGCGTTCGTGAAATTCGAGCCATTCGCCGTTCTATGAAAAGACGTTCGCCGCCGCAGCATTTGGCCATTTCAAAAGTTATTTGTATCTTTGCAAAGTGATTATGAGACGGATTTTGGTATTATGGATGGCGCTCTGCGTGTCTGTCGCAGCTGTGGCTCAAGGAGTTCCGACGACAACGCCGGAAACGGTAACCGACAGCGGTTGTCCGCCGGATTCGTTGCCGCCGCTCAGCAAGAAGGAGCGGAAGGAGCTGAAAGAGAACCTCGACAGCTACATCGACCTATGGAAAACCATCGGTTCCGAGGGCAGCAACCCCAAAGTGACATTCAAAGACCTGAATGACAAACGCATCGTCGCAGTTGTGGAATATGAGTCTGCAAACAGCACACCCGACCGAACGCCAAAGTTCGTACAGTGGCTACGTGTCAAGGCTCTTTTTGATGCCAGCCATCAGGGAATAGGGCTGAACGACATCTTCGACATGGTGACCCGGCTCGGCATGAACGCCGTTGTGCATGTCGTTTTGAAAACCCAACAGAATGAGGCCACCTTCATCTACGCCTATGACAACGCCACCCTCCGCCACATCATGGCGCTGGAAAACTACACCCAGGCCTACATCTATGCCGACATGCTGGCCACACGCCAGCAACTGCCCCTGCAGATCGACGACAGCCTCTTCGTCACCGCCGTCAGCTACTGCGACCACCTCTACACCCTCCACCTGCACTCCACCGCCGCCGACGACCCCACGGTGTCGTCGCAGTTCTTCTGGATGATTTCCAACAAGTGGTTCATCGCCAACAACACATTCCTCCCCTACCTGGGGCAGGACAGCACGACGCTGCGCATCGTGGGCAGCATCGAGGGCAACCCCGACACCGTGGCGCTCGACTACCGTCCCGCGCAGCTGCTGGGCAAGGAGCCGGCCATCGACGTCGACCTCGCCGGCCAGTATCTGGCCATGGCCCTCGGGCGTGAATGCCCGCAACCGTTGGACGACAGCTCGGGCGTTTGGACCCACTGCAGCTACGACCCCACGCTGAAGGTCGTCGTGATGCACTACACCGTCGACGAGCTCTCCATCCTGGCCAACGAGGGCAAGGAACAGCAGCTGAAGCCGATGCTGCTGGAAAACCTCATCTATGCCGACGGCGCCGAGTTCCTCGGGCTGCTGGCATCCTCCGAGGTGGGCCTGGAGCTGCGCTGGAAGAGCCGCACCACCGCCCGCAGGTTCACCATCACCTTCACGCCCGACGAATTGATCAATTACATGTTCGAAGAAGAATAGCCCCCGTTTATGCGAATACTGCTCATCACCCCACCGCTCACGCAGCTCAACACACCCTACCCCGCCACGGCCTACCTCAAAGGGCTTTTCGTGGCCCAGGGGCACGAGGTGCGCCAGCTGGACCTTGGCATCGACTTGGCCGACCGCGTGCTGTCCAAGGAGTTCCTTCAAAGCATTGGCCTGGAGCGCGAGGCGCAGCTGATAGAGCCCGTGAAACGGTTCCTGCGCGGGCAGGACGACACCCTCGGCCCCCGCATCGCCAACCGCTCGTTGCTGCCTGAGGGGAAACGATTTGAGCAGCTGGACGAGGACCACCTGGAGTGGAGCTTCGGCGTCAGCGGCGCCACCGACAAGGCGCAGCACCTGGCCACACTCTTCATAGAAGAGGTTGCAGACTATGTGCGCGAGCATGTCGACGAACACTTCGACCTGGTGCGCTACGCCGAGTACCTGTCCAACGACGCACCGTCGTTCGACCCCCTCTACGAGGAGCTGCAGCGCGACCCCTCCCCCATCGACCGCCTGATGCTCAGCATCCTGGAAGAGAAAATCTCAACCTTCAACTTTCAATTTTCAATCGACAGGGTCTGCCTCACCATCCCCTTCCCCGGCTGCCTCTACGGTGCCCTGCGCTGCGGCCAATGGCTGAAGGCAAACACCAAGGCGACAATAGAGCTGGGCGGCGGATTCCCCAATACAGAGTGGCGCCAGATGGACGAGCCGCGCATCTATGAGTTCTGCGACGAGGTGGTCATCGACGGCCACCCCGAAGCCATCGACCACTGTCCCGACTTCAGCGACCTGCCGCTGAACAAATACCTTTCGATGAGCGAGATGACCAATCCGATGCACCGCCTGTGGAGCCAAGGGCGATGGAACAAGATGGTGATGGCGCAGGGCTGTTACTGGCACCGCTGCGCCTTCTGCGACACCTCGCTGCCCTACATCGGCGACTACCGAGCCCCCAAGGCATCGACCGTGGTGGACCGCATGGAGCGCGTGATGGCGCAGACGGGACGGACGGGGTTCCACTTCGTGGACGAGGCCCTGCCGCCCAAATTGCTGGGCGAGGTGGCGGAAGAGATTCTGCGTCGGGGACTCACGCTGAGTTTCTGGGGCAACATACGCTTCGAGAAAGCTTATACCGCCGACCTGTGCGACCTGCTGGCCGAGGCCGGTATGGTGGCCGTCAGCGGGGGTCTGGAGGTGGCGAGCGACCGCCTTCTGAAACTCATGGACAAGGGCGTCACCATACAGCAGACCGCCGAGGCCTGCCGACACCTGCGCGACGCGGGCATCATGGTGCACACCTACCTCATGTACGGCTTCCCCACCGAGACGCTGCAGGAGACCGTCGATGCGCTGGAGACCGTGCGCCGCATGTTCGACGAAGGCATCGTACAGAGCGCTTTCTGGCACCGCTACGCCATGACGTGCCATAGTCCCTCGGGCCTGCATCCAGAAGCTTTCGGCGCACGCCGACTGACGCTGGTCCCCAACCCCTTCTGCAACAACGAGGTAGACTGGGAACCCATCGACAGGGGGCAGCAGTTCGACTACGACATCGACGCCGTAGGTGCTGCACTACGGTTGGCCACATACAACTATATGAACGGCCTCGGGCTGGAGCAGCCCGTGCGCTCGTGGTTCCCCATCAGGGTGCCACGGCCGACAAAACACTGATTCTTACAATCCGACAACACAATGCATTTCGACAAAACGAAATACATCCCCTCCAAGAGGAACACTGAGACTAATTGTTGTATCCAAGGGATTGTAAACAAATGGAATCACCATCCTTTCCACCCTGGCAATCATCTGGCCTTCGTTCCGCATGCTGTCGTAGGTATAGTCAAACGGAGTATTCTGGGCTGTCGATTCATTGAATGGACTGGTAATCATCGTAGTGACAGTCAGATAGCTATGCACACCGTCGTCACTGAAAACCAAATTGGAAACGATAGTCTCATTCCACTGGTTGTCATTGACTGTAAGGACTGTATCGAAGGAATGTGACCATGAGGTGCCTGCCAGAAAGCGATCCGCTGACGGTTCTACATCCGAGGCTTCATCTTTGCCGCAGGAAGCACAAAGCATGGCAGCTACTAAAACCATCAAAAGTTTTTCTCGTATCATTGTTTTTTTTTGCGTGTGTCTTCTTCGTCGTTGCTATGGCGGAGATGCTTAATGTAGATTTCAATGCTCTTCAGTCCCCAGTTGATGAGGATGATGACGGTGACCGCGATGAGGGCTTCAACCCACATGCCGTAGCCGCAGAGGCATCCCACAGCGGCGGAGCACCATATGGTGGCTGCCGAGGAAAGGCCGTGGATGGTCAGTCCGTTCTTCATGATGACGCCGGCGCCGAGGAAACCAATGCCCGTCACCACCTGCGAGAGCACACGGAGGTTGTCGTTGTTCACCGGCCCGCCTGCCACCCGGGCGCCCATGATGACGCTCTCGCTGATGAGAATGAAAATGCAGGCACCAACGGCCACCAGCGAGTTGGTGGTCAGTCCGGCCTGGCGCTGTTTCAGCTCGCGCTGCGTGCCGATGATGATGCCTGCTGCCAAAGCGCAGGCCAGGCGGAATATGAATATTTCGATGGGCATAACGACAAAAAAATATTATTCCTTCCCGGCAAGGACCACTACTATCTCGCCCTTCACATCCTTCTGACGGAAGTGTTCCAAGACCTCTGCAACAGTGCCTCTGGCAGTCTCGGCGTGGAGCTTGCTGATTTCACGGCTGACAGAGACCTGGCGGTCGGGGCCGACGGCTTCGACAAGCTGTTCCAGCAACTTCACCAATCGGAACGGGCTCTCGTAGATAATCATCGTGCGAGTCTCGTCGGCAAGGGCGTTGACGGCCGTCTGGCGACCCTTCTTATGAGGCAGGAACCCCAGAAAGACAAAACGGTCGCACGGCAATCCGCTGTCGATGAGAGCCGGCACAAATGCCGTTGCTCCAGGCAGACACTCCACCTCGATGCCTTCCTTCACGGCCTCGCGCACCAGCAGGAATCCCGGGTCGCTGATGCCGGGAGTGCCGGCATCGGTCACCACGGCGATGGTCGTGCCCCCCTTCAAACGCTCCACCAGGCCGGCAACGGTCTGGTGCTCGTTGAAGATGTGGTAGCTCTGCAATGGGGTGTCGATGCCATAGTGCTGCAACAGCACACGGCTCGTACGAGTGTCCTCGGCCAGGATAAGGTCGACAGACTTGAGAACCTCGACGCCACGATAGGTCATGTCGCCGAGGTTCCCAACGGGTGTCGGAACTAAAAAGAGTTTCATTATTCTTCCTCGAAATCGTCGGGGATTTCCATGTCGTGGTAGACGTTGGTCACGTCATCGTCCTCCTCGAGGATACTGATAACCTTCATGACCTTGCGGATAGTATCCTCATCAACCTGACGCAGCGTGTTGGGGATGCGCTGAAGTTCGGCGCTCTCACACTCGATACCCTTCTGCTCGAGCATCTTCACCATGTTGCCGAAGTCCTCGTAGGCGGTATAGAGGGTCAGGTACTCGTCGTCGACCTCCATCTCTTCCAGGCCGCCGTCAATGAGTTCCATCTCAAGTTCATCAATGTCCATCTCGGGCTTGCGGGGCACCACAAAGACGCCCTTGCGGGTGAAGAGGAAAGCAAGGCTGCCGTTGGTCTCGAGGGTGCCACCGTTCTTATTCATGATGGCTTTGACGTTGGCAACAGTACGGTTGTTGTTGTCGCTGAGGGCCTCGATGAAGAGGGCGATACCATGGCTCACGTGGCACTCGAAGGTAAGCTCCTGCATCTGGGCGGCGTCCTTGTCGTTGGCCTTGTTTATAGAGCGCTGCAGCGTGTCCTTGGGCATGTTGCAACCACGGGCGTTCTGGATGAGCAGACGCAGACGGGGGTTGCTGTCGGGATCGGCACCACCCTCGCGCACGGCGATGGTGACCTGCTTCAGAATGTTGCTCCACTGCTTCGAGCGCTTGGCATCGGCAGCTCCTTTGGCTCTTTTAATTTTTGACCATTTGTTGTGTCCTGACATAATAAATAAGTATTTAGTTTATATTGTTTTTAATTGGTTTTCCATTGTATATATGTAATCGGCATGCCCTGGGCAAGGAACATGCGCTCATAGAAGGTCTGTGTAAGCTTAGCCTCGTCAAACCCCTCGGGCGTGCTGTACAGGTCGTTCGTACTGGCCAAAATGCGGCAGTCCTCGTTGGGCAGCACCTCATTGAGGGTATAATCGTAGAGTTCCTGCGAGTCGGTCTTCAGGTGCATGATACTCCCCGGGGCAAGGAAACGGCGGTAGGTGGCGAGGAACCGAGGCGATGTGAGACGCTTGTTGGGCTTCTTCAGCTGCGGGTCGCAGAAAGTGATCCATATCTCGCTCACCTCGCCCTCGGCGAAGAAACGGTCTATCAACTCGATACGCGTGCGGATAAACGCCACGTTCTTCATCTGCTCCTCGTTGCTGGTCTTGGCGCCACGCCACAGGCGGGCGCCCTTGATATCGACCCCGATGTAGTTGCGTTCGGGATGGATGCGGGCCAACGCGATGGTGTAGTCGCCCTTGCCGCACCCCAGCTCGAGGGTGATGGGGTTGTCGTTGCCGAACTGCTCGCGCCACTTGCCACGCAAGGCGAACCCCTCCTTCTCCAGTTGCTCGAAACCCACTTGGAAAAGATTGGGGAACGTCAGGTTCTCGGCGAACCGCTGCAGTTTGTGATGACCCATTGTTTATGTTTAGCGTTATGAGTTTATTAGAGTTCCTTGATGACAATATCGCCGTCGTACCAGCTCTTGATGTGGTTGTAGAGGGCCTCGGCCTTGGTGCGCGTCGGAGCGCTGCCCATACTGACGTAGAACATGTCGTTCTTCTCGATGATATAGGCATCGCAACCCAGCTCGTGCAGGCGTGCGGTCATCTTGGCAGCGGTATTCTTGTTCAGGTAGAATCCAGCGATGATGTCGAAGCCCTGCTTGCTGTTCTTCTCCACATAGACGTAGACCGGAGCATCCTTATCCAGCTGTACCTTCGGTTTGCGGGCCACTGCGGCCTGCTCCGTAGCCTTCACCTGCTGCACCTCGGCCTGGGTACGCTGCTGTTCGCCGGGCTGGAGGCCCAGTTCCTCGACCAAGCCGTTCAGAATGTCTTCCAGCGCCGTCGCGCTCATCAGTTCTCCCTGCACCATGTGGCGTGCCACATCGGCATAGGTCTGCTTCAGCCACGGCTCGGCATGCTCATAGACATAGTCCTCATAGGGAATGAAACGCTGCACGGCGAAGCGCGGTCCCAGCAACTGCTGCATACGCTCGTCGGCATACTGGCGCACACGGTCCATCATCGGCACGCGGGCATTGCGATAATCGCGTTCTGCCAGGAA
This sequence comes from Bacteroidales bacterium UBA4347, assembly GCA_002394185.1. GTDB lineage: Bacteria > Bacteroidota > Bacteroidia > Bacteroidales > P3 > Colimorpha. The sequence goes on from DGTB01000006.1 coordinate 9,084, forward strand.
GTTGTTGATATAATCAACCATGTTGAGACACACGATGTCGCGGCTGCGACCAATCTCGCGGTCGGTGTAAGGTATCATGTCGGGGTTGAAGGTCAAGGCGTTGACAACAGGCACATTGAGGTGCTTGTCCTTGACCACGGCGGCCGGGGTGTTCTCGGCGGGCGCGCTTCTGCGATGGCCACGGAAGAAGAGGTAGTACACCGCGGCAGCAAAGGCCAACAGCAGCAGGATGAGCAGCACCCAGAGCAGCCATTTCGAGCCACCCTTCTTGCGCTCTTCTTTCTTTTCTTCCTTGGCCAGCTTGGCAGCGGCCTTCTCCAGCGCTTTTTCTTCCTTGCGTTTGCGCTTGGCCTCCTTGGCGGCAGCCTTGTCGGCATCGCGGAGCAAACGCTCGTTCTCCTTGTTGACCGTCACGGTTTCTTTCTCGGTCTTGGCCACTTCCTGTGCCAGCGTGGCCACGCTCTCCACCGCCACGGTCTCGCCCTTGGCGGCCTGCGAGGCGGCCACGGCAGCCAACACGGCGGCCTTCTTCTCGGCCTTGCGGCGCTCCTCGTCAGCCTTCTCCTCGGCACGCTTCATGCTCGCCTGAGCCTGTTTCTCGGCCTTTAGGCGGTTCTGCTCGGCGCGTTCCTCGGCCTTGCGCATCTCCTCTTCGGCGCGACGACGCTCCTCGGCCTCGCGGCGTTCCTCGCTCTCGCGCTTGTGGGCTGCCAGGCGCTCCTCCAGCTCCGCGTCCTTCTCGGCACGTTTGCGGAGGCGTGCGCTCTCCTTCTCAGCCTTGGCTTCGGCCTTCAGGCGCTCTTTCTCGGCTTTGGCCTCCGCCTTGAGCTGGGCCTTGGTCTTGGGCAACTCATCGAGCTTTTTGAGGCTTTCCTTCCACTCCTCGGCGACGGTGGCGGAGCCTCCCTCGGCAAGGGCGTCCACCACTTCGGGAGCAGACTCTTCCTGCGCGGGTTCCGGTTCGGGTTCGGGCTCGGGTTCAGGGGCCGGAGCGGGCTCGGGTTCAGGCTCGGGCTCGGGTGCCGGAGCGGGCTTGGGCTCGGGTTTCTTCATAACCGTCACCACAGGTTCTTCCTCGAACTGGGCGAAGGGATCGTCATTGTCGTTGTGCTCGTAGGTGCGCACTTGTTCCAGCGGAGTCTCGTTGCTGTTGCCGGCCTCTATCACCACGCCCTCGGCCATGTCGAAACCATAGCCGTCGCCAATCTTGGTAATGGTGCCCAACTCGCCCAGACGGTGCTCGCCGGTGCGTTTGATCTTGTCCGACAGGGCGTCGACATAGTTGCGCCACATCTGCTGCGCCACCTCTTCGTTGACACAGTCGCGGCGGGCAATCTCCTTGACGATGCTGTTGTCGCCGGTAGTGGTCTCGCTATAAACGATACTGCGCGTGGCAGGGTAGTATATGTGGCTGACAGGGTCGTGGTGCGGATTCTTCACCACACTGTCGAAAGTTCCGATTCCGGGCACTTCCACTTTCTGGCCCTGTTGCAACAACTCAACGATTAATTCGGTTATATTCATAATTATTTCTGTGTTTTTCGTTCATTATTTTCCAACACGCGCTCGGCGGCCTCGAGGTCGGCGGGGGTGTCGATGCCTATGTTGGCCGTGGGCGTCTCGCGGACGGCAATGCTGTAGCCCGCCTCCAGCCAGCGCAGCTGCTCCAGCTTCTCGCTCAGCTCCAGGCGGCTCTGCTGCATGGCGCACACCTCCGCCAGCACCTGCGGACGGAAGGCGTAGATGCCCACATGCTTGAAGTATTCGCCCTCCTCGAGCCACTGCCCGGGGTCGACATCGCGGCGGTAGGGAATGGCCTGGCGGCTGAAGTAGAGCGCCTTGCCGGCCGTGGTGCACACCACCTTGACATTGTTGGGCGAGAGGAGCTCGGCAGCGGAGGCGATGCGGGTCTTCAGCGTGGCGATGGAAACGCTCGCGTCGGCGAAGCATCCGATGAGCATCTGCAGCTGCGCCGATTCGACGAAGGGTTCGTCGCCCTGCAGATTGACCACCACGTCGTAGCTTTCGCCCTCCGCGGCCAGCCTGCGCACCACCTCGCCGCAGCGGTCGGTGCCACTGCGGTGCTCCGAGGAGGTCATCATGACGCTGCCCTTGCCGAACACCTGATCCACATGGGCGAAGATGCGCTCGTCGTCCGTAGCCACCACGGCACGCTCGATGCCCTCGGTGGCGCGGGCCGCGGCGTAGGCGTAGTCGATGATGGGGCGCCCGCCCAGCAGAGCCAGGGGCTTGCCGGGGAAACGCGTCGAGGCGTAGCGTGCAGGTATGACGGCCAGTGCTTTCATTGTTCTCCTTTCTATTCGTCGTTGCCGAAAAGGCTGTTGAATTCGGCGTCGATATTGTTGATAATCACACCGAGGTCGGCGCGGTTCTCCACAAAGTCGTACTCGTCGGTGTCCACCACGAGCATCTTGCCCTCATAGTTGGCGGCCCAGTTCTCGTAGCGATTGTTGAGGTTGGTCAGGTAGTCGAGGCGGATGCTGCTCTCGTACTGGCGGCCGCGCTTCTGGATGTGGCGGATGAGCGTGGGCACATCGGCGCGCACATAGATGAGCAGGTCGGGTTTGGGCAGCAGCGCATAGGTCATCTCGAAGAGCTTGGTGTAGGTAGTCAGGTCGCGGGTGGTCAGCAGACCCATGTCGTGCAGGTTGGGCGCGAAGATGGCGGCATCGTCGTAGAGCGAACGGTCGCGGATGAAACTCTCGCCCGTGGCCTGCAGCTCCGAGAGCTGCATGATATTGGCATAGAGCGAATACACCATCATGTTGAACGACCAGCGCCGCATGTCCTCATAGAAGCTGTTGAGGTAGGGATTTTCCTCCGACGGCCCGTAGACCGCACGGTAGCCATAGTGCTTCGACAGCAGCTTGGTCAGCTCCGTCTTTCCCGCTCCGATATTTCCCGAGATTGCTATCTGCATATACTTTTTTTCAGGCCACACATTCTGCCTTTTCATTTGAAACAGAATGATATGACGTCATTATACCATAACCTTTAAGATTGCAAATATACGCATTTTTTTTAATATATAAGAAAAAATATGCTGCCGGACAACCTTTTTCTCCCACCCCTACCCTACCCGACAGGTACCCGATTCGGCCGTTCTCATATTGTTCTTATATTGTTTACATATTGTT
>DGTB01000006.1:12342-16845 GCA_002394185.1 Bacteroidales bacterium UBA4347
AACAATATGTAAACAATATAAGAACAATATGAGAACGGCCGAATCAGACACGAATTTGAAGCGGCTTCGACCCCGGCTTGCGTCGAGGGCGGAGAGGCTCCGCCGCACCGCCGGACGAAGGGGCGGAACATGCAGATAATAAAAAGATTTGCTCAGGTCGGAAAAAAAACTTATCTTTGCAAATGGAAAAGTGGGGAAAAATCCTCGCTGGATTTTATATTAATATCATATAATCAACGCATTATGACGAACATTGACAACCTGGACACCCTCATCAAAATGGCTTTGGCCGAGGATATCGGCGACGGCGACCACTCCACGCTGGCCTGCATTCCGCCCACGGCTATGGGCACGGCCAAGATGGTGGCCAAGCAGGAGGGCATCCTCTGCGGCGCCGAGGTGGGCGAAAGGGTCTTCAAGCTCGTCGACAATACACTGAAAGTCACCCTTCTCATGCACGACGGCGACGCCGTGAAGAAGGGCGACATGCTGATGACCGTCGAAGGTCCCTCCGGCTCCATCCTCACCGCCGAGCGCACGGCACTCAACTTCATGCAGCGCCTCTCCGGCATCGCCACCGAGACGCACCGCATGGTGCAGATGCTCAGCGGATTGGACACCAAGCTGCTGGACACCCGCAAGACCACGCCCAACATGCGCCTGCTGGAGAAATACGCCGTGAAGTGCGGCGGCGGCACCAACCACCGCATCGGCCTCTACGACATGGTGATGCTCAAAGACAACCACATCGACTTCGCCGGCGGCATAGAGGCGGCCATCGACCGTACACACCAATACCTCAAAGAGAAAGGCAAGAACCTGCGCATCGAGATTGAGGTGCGCGACCTCGACGAGCTGCAGCGCGTGCTCGACCACGGCGGCGTGGACCGCATCATGCTCGACAACTTCGACACCGCCACCCTCCGCGAGGCCGTGCGGCGCATCGGCCACCGCTACGAGACCGAGGCCTCCGGCGGCATCACCGAGGCCACGCTGCGCCAGTATGCCGAAACGGGCGTCGACTTCATCTCCGTCGGTGCACTGACCCACCACATCAAGAGTCTCGACATATCGCTTGTGAAGAAATGAGCAAGGCAAGCGTCTGGATACGAATGCTGCGAATAAAAGGCAAGCAGCTTGGCCACCACCTGCTCTACAAGCGGGCGGTGAGGCAGACGCTGTACTATTTGAAGAATGTTCCGTTCCCGCTGAGCAACGGTGTGCCCATCTACGACGTGCTGAGCTACTTCCTCGTGGGCATCTTCAACGGCGGCCTGGCCCAAAGGGCCAAGGGGCTGGCCTACTCTTTTTTGGCCGCGCTGCCCCCGCTGATGATCTGCATCTTCTCCCTCATCGCCTTCTTCCCGGTCGACGGGCTGCAGGACGAGCTCCTCAACGGCCTGGGCGACATTGTGCCGGAGAAGATTCTCAATCCCCTTTCCGCCACCATCAACGACATCATGGGCCACAAGCACACCACGCTGCTCTCCATCGGTTTCATAGGTTCCATCCTTGTGGCCGCCAACGGTATGAACGGGTTCATCCTCTCGCTCAACTTCGCCAACCAGACGGTCGAGAAGCGTCCCTTCATACAACGCTTCGCGCTATGCCTGCTCATGGTGTTCGTCATGTTCATCATTGTGGCCCTGGTGCTTACGCTCATCATCGGGCACAAATACCTGCTGCAGCTCATCTTCACCCAAGGGTGGCTCTCCGACACCAAGGCCAACACCTTCCTTTTCAACGTCGGCCGCTGGCTGCTGCTCTCGCTGGCCACGCTGATGGCCGTGGCGTTCCTCTATTACGTGGCCCCCGCCAAGCGGCAGCGCGTGGGCTTCTTCAGCGCCGGCTCCGTGCTGGCAACAGGCATGTTCTTCGTGCTCACCTGGGGTTTCGGTATCTACCTCAACAACTTCAACCGCTACAACCTCCTCTACGGCTCCATCGGCACCCTGCTGCTGCTCATGCTCTGGATATACTTCAGCTGTATCGTCCTGCTGGTGGGCTACGAACTGAATATCAGCATCTACAACGGCACCCTGCGGTCGAAGAACCGCATAGCCCGTCGCGAACTCAAAGACAGAATACAAATATTCAAAGATGATAATACAAAAGAATCACGGGAAGGTGGTGCCCACTGACAACACCCCGAAAGAAAGATTTAAGATGGTGGCCAAGACAATGGTCAACCTGGAAGAGGTGCTTGCCGAGGAACTGCGCCAGCTGGGCGCATTGAACGTCACCCCCATCACCCGCGCCGTCGAATTCGAAGGCGACATGCGCCTGCTCTACCGCGTCAACTACTGCTGCCGCACGGCCCTGGCCATCCTCAAGCCCTTCGCCGAGTTCGACGCCAACAACGAGCAGGAGCTCTACGACCAGGTGTACAAAATCCGTTGGGAGAAGATTCTGGACGTGGACTGCACCTTCATGATCGACTCCACGACCAGCGGCGAGGTCTTCACCCACTCCTACTACGCCGCCCTCAAAACCAAGGACGCCATCGTCGACCGCTTCCGCCGCAACTTCGGCAAACGGCCCTCGATCGACACCGAAGCCCCTGATTATAAATTCAATCTCCATATCCGCGACAACCACGTCACCCTGCTGATGAACTCCAGTGGCGACTCGCTGCACAAGCGCGGCTACCGCCAGGGCGTGGGCGTGGCCCCCATCAACGAGGTGCTCGCCGCAGGCCTGCTCAAGCTGGCCGGATGGCAGTGCGACTGCAACTTCTACGACCCCATGTGCGGTTCCGGCACCATGCTCATCGAGGCCGCCATGATGGCCAACAACATCCCCGCGCAGTACTATCGCCAACGCTTCGGATTCATGCGCTGGAAAGAGTTCAACCTCGGCGAATGGAAGAGCGTCAAGAACGAGGAAGACCGCAAGATCGGCGCCCTGGACTTCGACTTCGAGATATGGGGCAACGACATCGACGAGCAGGTCATCCAGCAGTGCGAGAAGAACCTCGAATACACCAAGCTGCACCACGACGTGATGCTCCACATCGGCGACTTCGCCGACCAGGAGCCGCCCGAGGGCAAGACACTGATTGTCACCAACCCGCCCTACGGCGAGCGCATCAAGGTGGAAGACCTCAACGCCATGTACGAGAAACTGGGCGACACCTTCAAGCAGAAATACGGCAAGGACTGCGACGTGTGGCTCATCACCTCCGACTTCGAGGCCATGAAGCACATCGGTCTCCACCCCTCGGCCAAGATACCCGTGCAGAACGGCGCCCTCGACTGCCGCTTCCTCCACTTCGAGCTCTACGACGGCAGCAAGAAAGCCAAGAACCAGGCGGATGCTGAATAGCGACGACGTCAAACGCATAGCCCTGGAGGTGGGGTTCGACGCCTGCGGCATAGCCCGCGCCGACGCCCTCACCGACGAGGAATACCCCCTGCGGAGCTGGCTCGCCAAGGGCTGGCACGCAGGGCTTTCCTATATGGAGCGCAACATCGACATGCGCATGGATCCGCGCCTGCTCGTGCCGGGGGCACGCAGCGTCATCTGCTGCGTCAGCGCCTATCCCCCACCCTCGTCCGCGGGGGGCATTGCCGCCTACGCCCGCACTCGCGAGTACCACAAGGTAATCAAGGACATGCTCCACAAGATGCTCAGCAGGCTGGGCCTCGACACCGCCGATGGAGCGCCGGCATCCTGCCGGCAAAACAAAATCTGCTGCGACACCGTGCCCATCAGCGACAAGCACTGGGCCGCCCGCGCCGGCCTGGGCTTCATCGGCCGCCACACCCTCCTCGTCACCCCCCAGTGGGGCACATGGGTCAACCTCGGCGAGATTGTCACCACCGAGGAGTGCACTGAGTATACGGAGCACCCGGAACAGCAGGATTTCTGCTCCCACTGCCACCGCTGCGTCGACGCCTGCCCCAACCACGCCATCACCCACACCGCCCACACCCACATCCCCCTGCTCGACGCCACACGCTGCGCCTCCTACCACACCATCGAAAACCGTGCCGAAACCCTCCCGCCCCACATCCGCCTCTCCGGCTATGCCTTTGGCTGCGACTGCTGCCAGCTTGTCTGCCCCTACAAGGTCGACGCCGCCATACGCTACCAGCTCACCGATGCCGATAAAGAACGCTTAGGGTCCCTTGCCCAGGCCGATGAGGCCTCATTCAAAAAGGCCACCCGCCACACCGCGCTCAACCGCATCAAGTACTGCCAGTGGCAGAGGAATAAACGCTAAACGAGTCATACCCTTTCCCATCATCCTTCTTTGTGTATTGGGACGGTCTGCCCTCCATACACGTTGCCTTCAGCAAAAAAGGTGACGCGCATCCGCTATTTCCGTCAAGCCCAAACTGGCCGTCAACCTTGAAGGAACGGTCTGAGTTAAATACATTTAAACAAAATGTATTGTGTTTTCAATTGAAAAAAAAGTAGTACTTTTGCAATTTGTAAATAAAGAGCAAGATATGGCTAATTGCTTAGTATACTAGCATATACAGTGAAATATTGCTTCTA
>DGTB01000111.1 GCA_002394185.1 Bacteroidales bacterium UBA4347
GAACAATATAAGAACAATATGTAAACAATATAAGAACGGCCGTATTCATGCCCTCTCGGGTGGGCCGCCGACCCCGTTGGGGCGACCGCAGAAGTTGCCCGCCGATGCCCTCTTCCCCAACCCCCACTGACGGCCCTCTGACCTTGGCCACCGATGGCATGGCGCAGGCGGTGCTCGTCTACACACTCGGTGGCAACCCCGTGGGTGGCTGGCGCATCGTGACCCTCGCCCCTGGCACCTACCTCCTCTCCGTCGCCACCCTCGCAGGCACCCGGACGGCCAAGTTCATCCGCCGCTGACGAGGTCTTGAACACCTCAACCAGAGTTATTTCTCAATCAGAACAAAAAGAACAGGAAAGAAAATTTCTGATGGTTCTTTTGTTCTGATTGAGTTTAAGGGCTGCTATTTCTTTTGGGGGAGGAGTTCCAGTTCGTCGACCATGAGCCATGCCTTCTGGCCGGCGTAGGGGTGCCAGACGGGTAGCCGCTGTTGGCAGATGAAGCGCACTTTGACGTAGTGCACGGCGCGTGCGCGGCGGGGGCTGAGGGTGTAGCGCAGGCGTCGGCTGTCGTTGTAGAGGTCGGCGGGAGGGTTGAGGAGTTGCATCTCCTGCCAAGGGCTCCAGCGGGAGCCGTCGATGCTCCACGAGGCTTCGACGGCCAAGGGGCGCACCACCCAGTCGGTGGGGCTGTGGCTGGCGCCGGCGCTAATCTGGCCGAGGGTGGCGAAATGGTCGAGAGTGAGGGTGAACTCGACGGTGTCCGGGGCTTCGAAACCGGCCCATCCGTGGTGCCAGTCGCCGGGGACGGCTCGGCGGCCGTCGGCCAGGGCCTGGGGGAAACCGTCGGAGTAGATGGTGGCGGGGCGGCGGTTGCAGTCGATGGTGCCGACGGCGAGGCGGCGGTCGGCGTCGGCGGGTGGGGCGGCGTCGAAGATGTCGGGGTGGCGGCGGAATGCGACGCCCGTGGGGGCGTTGGCGGGGACGAGGAGGAAGCGGTAGCGGTAGGTGCTGTCGCCGCTGATGAGGTGCCGCTCGGCGGCGCCGGGGCCGCAGGTGGCGGTGCCGAGGGGTGCGGTGCGGTGGTCGAGGGAGAGGGTGTAGAAGGGGTCGGCGGGGCCCACCTGCCACCAGCGGCGGGCGGCGGTGAGGGTGCTGTCGCTCCAGCGGCGGAGGCTGAAGTTGAGCCATCCGTCGGGGGCTGCGGCGAGGAGCGTGGGCAGGCTGTCGGAGCGGAACAGCACCCACTGGGCTTCGCGGTTGCCCTGTTCCTGCGGCACCACATACTGCGGCGCGGCGAGGCTGTCGAGGCTCTTGTACCAGAGGGCCACGCGCTGTGCCGCGCGGCGGTCGGGGTAGGTTTCGTGGATGTTGCCGTAGAAAGAGCAGGCGGCGTAGGCGGTGTCGAGGCCAAGCTGGATGCCGAGTTTGGGCAGGGAGCGGAAGTGGCCTCCGGGGACGACCATGTAGCTGAGCTGCACGGCGCCGGTGTAGGACACTTCGACGAGCTGTTTGACGCGCAGGGTGCTGCCGTCGGGGGTGGTGAGGCGGAGGAGGAGTTGGATCTCGGCCAGGGTGTCGTGGTGGAGGGTTGTGGAGGTGCTGACAACCTCGGTGCTGAGGTGGTCGAGACCTTGCCAGGCGCGGCTGCCGACGGGGTCGACGAGGTCGTTGTCGGTGGGCGGGCGCCAGAAGTTGGGGCGCAGGGGTGCGGCGAGGAGCTCGTGGTCGTCGTAGCGGTAGGAGGTGATGCTGCCGTCGGTGGCGGAGACGGTGAGGTGGAAACGGTGGCCGTCGACGCTGATGTCGACAGGCTCGCGGGAGGTGCCTTTCTTCCTGACGCCGCCGAGCAGAAGGAGGCGTTTGTAGCCGTCGGCGCGTGTGGCGATGGGCGCCGGCGTCGGGGCGAGGACGGCGTTGCTGCGGCCGTGGGTGTAGACGGCTTCGACCTCGGCGGCGTGGGGGTGGGGTGTGCCGTCGGCGGCGAGGATGCCATTGGCGCAGAAGTTGTCGTCGTGCTGGATGCCGGGCAGGCTGCCGAGGTCGCCGCCGGCAGCCCAAAAGCCATTTGCAGTTTGGAAGGCCTGATCCTTCCAGTCCCAGATGAATCCGCCCTGCAGCTGTGGGTAGCGGGCGATGGTGTCCCAGTAGTCCTGCAGGCCGCCCATGGAGTTGCCCATGGCGTGGCAGTATTCGGCCATGATGAAGGGTCGGCGGTTGCGGGGGTTGCGGGCATAGTCGGAGAGGAACTGCACGGAGGGGTACATGATGCAGACGATGTCGGTGTTGCGGTCGAGTTCGGCGCGTTCGTAGACCACGGGGCGTGTGTTGTCCTTGCCTTTGAGGAAGCGGTAGGCCTCCTCGAAACAGTAGCCGTTGCCGCACTCGTTGCCGAGGCTCCAGGCGATGACGGAGGGGTGGTTGCGATCGCGTTTGTACATGTTGAAGATGCGATCGAGGATGGGGTTGAGCCACTCCTTCTTCTTGGCCAGGGAGTGCTCGCCGTAGCCTTGGGCGTGGCTTTCGACATTGGCTTCGTCCCAGATGTAGATGCCGGCGGAGTCGCAGAGGTCGTACCAGAGTTCGTCGTTGGGGTAGTGTGAGGTGCGCACGGCGTTGATGCCGAGTTGTTTCATGAGGGTGATGTCGCGGCGCATCTCGTCGGGGGTGACGTAGTGGCCGCCGGCACTCTGGTGGCGGTTCGCTCCTTCCAGTTGCGTTCCACCAGAGTGCTCGTGGCGGTTGACGCCGCGTATCTCCATGGGCTTGCCGTTGAGGCGCAGCTGGCCGTTGCGGATGTCGATGTGGCGGAAGCCTATGCGCTTGGTGATGCGCTCGGTTTCGCGGCCCGAGGCATCGCGGAGGGTGACGACAAGATTGTAGAGTGTGGGAGTGGTATCGGTCCAAGGTTGTATGCCGGCATGGTTCGATTGGTGCATTGCGAACCAGTCGCCATTGTTGAGTTTTACACCATGCCCGGTGCCGTTGACGGAGAAGCCGTCGAGGGTAAGCAGGTCGAACGTCACCGAGCCGCCGTGAACCTCGCGGTTGAGGTCCACCATCACGTCAAGGCGGCCGGTGCGCCAGTCGTTGGTGTCGAGGTCGGCGACGATTTTTATGTCGGTAATGTAGGTTGACGGCACAGAGTAGAGTTCCACGTCGCGTGTGATGCCGCTCATGCGCCACATGTCCTGGCATTCGAGGTAGGAGCCGTCGCACCAGCGGACGACTTTCACCTTGAGGTCGTTCTGGCCGTCGCGCAGGTAGCGTGTGATGTCCCATTCAGCGGGGGTCTTCGAGTCCTGGCTGTAGCCCACCTCGCGGCCGTTGATGTAGAGGTACATGGCCGACTTTACGGCGCCGAACTTGATGATGGTGCGCCGGCCATGCCAGGAGGCGGGGAGGGTGAATGTGCGGGCGTAAACGCCGGTGGGGTTGTAGTCGGTGGGGGCGTAGGGGGGATTGGAGGGGAACTCGTTGCGCATGTTGACGTAGACGGGCACGCCGAACCCCTGCAGCTCTATGTTGCCGGGCACGCGAATGGAGTCCCAGCGGGCAGGGGAGAGGGTGGCCCGCGAGGGGTTGTCAAAGTAGGCGAAACGCCAGGTGCCGTTGAGGCAGAGGCGCCAGCGGTCGCCGTCGGGGATGATGCGGTCGTGGGGCTGTACCTTGTTGAGGCGGTAGACCTCCAGGTTGTTCCAGTATTGTGCCCGGAGGCCTGTGGAGACTGCCGACAGTAGGAGAAGTATGAGCAGGAGGTGCTTCTTCATTGGGGAGTTATTGGAGGGGCTCGATGGGGCCTATTTGCTTGCCCTTGATGAGGTTGATGATGACTTTCAGACGGTAGCGCAGCCGAGTGCCCTTGGTGATGGGCGAGGGTGAGGACGGGGTCTCCCAGGGTTGTCCCAGGAGGGTCAGCTGGTCGCGCAGCACCGAGTTGGCCACGCCCCATTTGAGCATGAACTGCATGCGAGCATCGTTCTGCCGGATACGCTCGGTGCTTTTGGTCTCGAAGTGGTAGACCCGGCTGTCGGCAAGGCCCTTGAAGTGGCGCACGCCAATCATCCAAAGTTTGGCTGTCAGGTCGGGGTCGCTGCCCATGCCGGGCGAGAATTCGATGCTGTATCCGCCCACAAGGTCCCAGATGTCGCGGTGCAGCAGGTTGGGCGGCCAGGTGGCGCCGCGCCAGTCGGCGCAGGGCAGGGCGGCGTATTCGCGCAGCAGGCGCTCTTCCTCGAAGGTCTCCAGACTGTCGCCATAGTCGGCCACGATGCCGATATTCTCTGGTTTGCGGGGATGGATCATGGTGCTTGAGAGGAAGAATCGATTGTCGGGCAGGGCATCGACTTCGGCTGCCAGGGCGGTGTCCCATCCTGGCAGGACGTACATGTCGTCGTTCAAGTAGAGTATGTAGTCGGTTTGTACCTTGGCACGCATCATGTTGCAGGCAATGCACACGCCGACGTTGCGCTCCGACCAAGTATAGTCGAAGCCCTGTTCTCGCACCCACTCCAAGGTGCCGTCTGAGCCTTCGTTGACATGGATGATGATTTGGTGCTCCTCGGACGAGTGGCGGCGGATGCTATCGACACACAATCTGAGGAATGGCAGGTTGTTCCAGGTGGGTATGATAATGGAAAAACGCATATCTTTGTATTTGTTTAGAACGGCAGGAAGCCGATACCTACTTTAAGGGTGAGAATGTTGGACATGATGGCGTCGAAGTGGTGGCGGTATTCTTTGTTGTCGTCGAAGACGAATATCCGGCTGATGCCATAGGTGTAGGCATAGAGCACTTCGTAGTTGAACAGCATACGGTCGAAGAAGACATAATTATGTCCGAATCCCAAATGCACGCCGAAAGTGTTCTGGGGTTTCGCGCCGTCCAGACCTCGCATGTGCACCCAGTGCAGGCCGCCGGAGAGAAAAATGCCCATGGGGGCAAAGTTGGTGCGTGTGTAGTAGCGCATGCCGAGGCCTGTGGTCAGCTGGTTGGAAGAGCAGGGAACGTCTTCTTTGACGGTGCCGACATAGTCTCCATTGCTGTTGTAAACGCTGTGGCTATTGGTTATGGTCACATCGTCGTAGCCCTTGTGATAACGGGTCCAGGCAACGAGGGATACGTTGTTCTTGACGGCATACTCAATCGAGATCCACGGTGTGATGGCCAGATAGTGTTTCTTCTGCATGGGCTGCAGGCCCGAGAATCCCAGTGTGGCTCCCACGGCAATGGCAGCATGGCGGCCGAGGAATCCCGAGGGCACCTTGCCGCGCATGGCACGCGAATAGGTGTCGTGTAGCATGGCATCCACCAAGGCGTTGTGGTCGGCAGCACGACTGCTGTAACTCTGGCTGGTGAGCACCTTGCCCTGGCGGGTGTCAACGACGAGCGAGGCCATGGCGGTACTCTCGGTGCCGTTGAAGGAGGTGAAAAGGATGACAGGTATCACCGGTATCAAGAGAAAATCGGTGACGGAAACATGGCTTGGCAGGTTTTCGATGTTGAGTAGTGCTGTGAGGTTCACGCGGCTGGCGCCATGGCGTGCTATGAGGTCGTCCATCTGTGGCTGCATGGCGTAGCGCATGGTGTAGGCTCCTTTGGCCAGCCAGAATTCGTTCATCCACTCGCAGAGTGTCAGGAAGTCGTTGTACTGTGTGTCGCTGACCATCTGGTGCAACCCTATGTCGGAGAAATCCACGCTCTTTATCCCCAGCCGTTTGCCGGCACGGGCAAGGCGTTCGGTGAGCCGACGCTCGTTTTTGACACTCTTGGAGATCTTCATTTTGTTCTTCACATGGTCGGTTACCATGTAGGTGGGGTTGAATACAATCATACCCTTGTTGCCCGTGGTGTCCTCGTTTTGCTCCAAATCGGCGGTGCCGCCGAGGTGGCCGTTCAGCTGGGTGATGAAGGTGCTGTCCTTCATCATGAGGTCCGTCAGGGCGTAGGCCGAGGGGGTATGGGTGGTTTGCTCGTGGCGTTTTTGTTTGATACGGTCGTATTTCGACATCGGTTGCTCTTCCTGAGCTGTGCTGTCGGCAATGCTGACTGCTGGCGGTTTATCAAGGTAGTCGCCGATATTCTTCTCGCCGGCAAAGCGCAGCTCCTCCATCAGGTCGCTGGCCATCAGGTCGTATTCCTTCTGCTCGGGAAATTGGAGATGCAGTGTCCATACTGCATGCAGCGCCACCAGCAGGATCTCTTCCTTGCTCATGGTTTGCAGGGCGTAGTATACCTGCTGGCTTTCGCCCTGTATTTCGAGGTAGGAACTGTTGGTGATACTGCTGTTGTGGGCTTTGTGCATGGCGTAGCAGTAGAGGGCGTAGGCCATCTGGCGGTCCAGCGGGTGGGCGTCGGCCTCGCTGCAGTGCGGGCTGTTGCGTAGCAGCCAGGCGTTGTAGAATGCTCGTGCATACTGTCCGTGGATGACCTCCTGGCGCACGCATTCCATTCGCGCCTGTTGGCGCAGGGCAAGGAACTCCTCGCGGCTGATGGTGACAAATTCACTGCCTCCGCGGCCGCTCAGCATCGATGAACATTTGCGGCGGCGGCTGAGGATGTTGGGGTGGGTGCTGCTGCGGTCGTCATAGTTGTCGCGGCTGGTGATGCCCGTCACCTCCGGCAGCCAGCATCCCGTCAGGCTGTAGTAGGGCGTGTTGAACCATGTGGTGTCGAACTCCACGTCGTCAAAGGGCAGCGCGCCGTACTGGAGCACGTCGAACACTCCTTCGCACACCCCTTGGTCGTAGGGGCTTTGGCGGTAGAACATGGCTATGCCCAGCGAATCGGCCTCGCTCTCCATCTCGCGGCTGCGGTTGTGACGGCGGATAAATTCGATCATCTCGGTGCTTTCCCCTTCCACCGTGGCCTCCTTCTCCTCTCCGCTTTTACCCACCAGCTCCTCCATGGTGTGCGAGCGGAGGTAGTGGATGATTTCGTGGCTGAGGATGAAAGCTATCTGGGCCTCGTTCTCGGCTTGTGCTATCAGGCCCAGGTTGACAAAGACCATGCCCTGACCCGTGGCGAAAGCGTTCACCTCCGGACTGTTGACTGTATAGAATCGCAGCTCCGAGCGCAGCTCGGGATAGCCCTTCAGCAGCGTGTCGGCAATGCGCTCTGCCAGATGGCTCACGGCGTCGCCATAGATGATGCGCCCCGAGGCCATCATCTTGTTGATGTTGTATGAGGCCTTCAGAACCTTCTTTTTACTGCGCACACGCCCTCCCAGGTATTTCTCGGCGCGTTGCATGTCGGTGTCGTAAAGTTCCTGCACACCCATCTTCAGGTCGGCAGGCACCTCGCCTTTGCTGCGCACCTGTCCGCGGGCAACGATGGTCGTCGTCAGCAGCAACACAGCTATCAGTATTTTGGTCAGTCTCATATATGGATTGTCTTGCAACAAAAAGTGGTGCAAAGATACTATTTTTTGCCGACAGGGCAAAATTTTTTGTATCTTTGCACTGGAAGTGACTTCCTGTCGGATGAAATAAAATCGTCATGTTCAGTGAATTGTATAAAAATATTATTGCCCGCAAGGCCTTCTTCCCGGTTGCACTGACCCTGCTGTTTGCCCTTTCTGCGCAGGCTCAGACCACGCCGCACTATGTTTATATCCCCCAGTATCATACCGTTCACACTGGCACTGTCGAGCCCTGGCGCGGCCATTCGCTCATAGCCTTCTATGCCGGCTCTGGTTTCTATCCGAAGCCGGTCTTCGACGATGTCGACCCTCTCGACTACTCCGCCCGAATCCCCTTCTTGGCCACCTTGCGCTATGCCGGCGAGAAAAACTTCGCCAAAACCTTCTTCTGGGGATGGCAGAGCAACGTCTCCTTTCTCCGTTTCGGCTACGACTACACGCTCGACGGCGATTCCGCCAACCTCGGCACTTACGACGGCGTCGCCACCGTCGGCCGCGATATCGCTGTCTCCACCTCCTATTGGTCGCTCACGCTGGAGGAGTGCCTCGTCCTTGGCTACGACTTCTCGGAGCGTATCTCGCTCTCCGCTTCGGCGGGACTCTTTGTAGGCCTGCTCTCCAGTGGCAAAAACGCCGCCAGCATCCTCGACCGCCCTACCGGCACTACCCTGGGCCAGTTCGACGATGCCATCGACGACCGCTTCGGCTCCATCTTCGACTTTCTCAGCCTCGGCTTCAATCTGGCCGCCGAGGTGCGCTACTTCGTCTCCAGCAACATCTATGTCTCCCTGGAGGCCAAATTGCGTCTCACCTCAGGCCAGTCCAACTACACCGCGCCCCAAGGCTTCGACCATTACGCCCTGCTGCTCGGTGTGGGCTACAAGGCTTTCCGCAATAACTCCGACATTGATGACGACGACTGACGCTTTGGTTATCCGCACCACCGGCAGCTGGTATCGCCTGCTGCTGTCCGACGGCACCGCCCTCGACGGCCGTCTGCGCGGCAACTACCGTCTGCGCGGCAACAAGCAGACCAATCCCGTCGCTGTGGGCGACCGCGTCGACATCGCCCTTCAGGACGACGGCACGGCCCTCATCCTCGACGTCCACGACCGCAACAACTACATCGTCCGCCGCGCCACCAAGCTCAGCAAGCAGACCCACGTCATCGCTGCCAACATCGACCTCCTCTGCATCGTGGCCACCCTCGGCCTGCCCCGCACCTCCACGGGCTTCATCGACCGCCTCCTCGCCACCGCCGAGGCCTACCATATCCCCGCCGCACTGGTCTTCAACAAGGTGGACCTCTACGGCAACTCCGGCAGCGAGCTCTGGCAGATGCACAACGAGCTCAAGGACGTATACACCTCCGTGGGCTACCCCGTCCTCGAGGTCTCCGCCCTGCAGGGCACAGGCCTCGACGCCCTGAAACAGATGATTGCCGGCAAGACCGTCCTCTTCTCCGGCCACAGCGGTGTGGGCAAAAGCGCCCTCCTCAATGCCCTCTGCCCCGGCCTCGGCCTCAAGGTCGGCCAGCTCTCCGACTGGAGCCTCAAAGGCAAGCATACCACCACCTTCGCCGAGATTTTCCCCACACCACTCGTCACTCACCACTCACCACTCATCACTTACCTCATCGACACCCCCGGCATCAAGGAGTTTGGCATGGTGGACTTCGGCGCGCAGGAACTCTCCCATTTCTTCCCCGAAATGCGCGCCCTGCTCCATGACTGCCATTTTGCCAACTGCACCCATCGCCACGAGCCCGGGTGCGCCATTAAGCAGGCCGTCGACGACGGCCGCATCAGCCCCGAACGTTACCAGAATTATCTCAATATCCTCGAGGATATCGATTCGGAGTAGCACGGAATGTTGCCTCACAGCAGCACCACGCGCCGCGAGGCCGCGCCCTTGTCGGAGGCGAGGCGCAGCAGGTAGACGCCGCGGGGCAGGGCGGACACATCGAGCACGGCCCGGCCGCCGCCGAGCGGGCAGGCCGTCACCTCGCGCCCCTGCCATGGCAGGCTGTCCCACACGGCATGGAGGCATCCGTTGGGGTCCGCCGTCACCGTGATGTTCTCTACCGCCTGGCATTCCGGCTCGATGATAAGAAATACCTCTGGCAGCTCTCCGTCCAGCGTGTCGCCGCTGTCCCACCCATGTTTATAAAGGAATGGGTAATCCGGCAGAGTGTCATTTTTACTGGTTGACAAATGGTTGCTTGTCTTTGATGGATTGTGAGAACACTGCAGATATACAAAATAATCCATATCCAACAAAAAAACTTCACCCCTACCGCCCCGGGGTCAAAAGGGTACCCGAGAGGTGTCCGATACGGCATATCTTATATTGTTTTTATATTGTTTACATATTGTTC
>DGTB01000083.1 GCA_002394185.1 Bacteroidales bacterium UBA4347
CGCGACTGCTACAACAGCTACTTCTACATCGTCGAGGACACCTCACTCTCCGTACTCGACAAGTTCCGCCTCCATGGCGCCCCCTACATCGAGCACCTCACCGGCGGCTCGGCCCTGCATTGCAACCTCGAGGAGCACCTGACGCAGGAGCAGTACATGCAGCTGCTGAAGGTGGCCGCCAAGGAAGGATGCAACTACTTCACCTTCAACATTCCCAACACCATCTGCAACGACTGTGGCCACATCGACAAACGCTACCTTAAGGAGTGCCCCAAATGCCACTCCAAAAACGTGGACTATCTGACCCGCGTCATCGGCTACCTGCGCCGCGTCTCCAACTTCAGCCAGCCCCGCCAGCAGGAGGCCGCCCGCCGCTACTACGCCACGATGAAATAATCAAGAATGCTCAAGTACGTCGATACAGATATTGTCTTTCAGGAGATTCCCGACGAGGTGACGCTGGCCGTCAACCTCTCGGGATGCCCCTGCCGCTGCCCGGGATGCCACTCCAAGCACCTCTGGGACGACACGGGCGAACCCCTGACCGACGAGGCTATCGACTGCCTGCTCTCGCGCCAGCCCGCCGGCGTCAGCTGTGTGGCCCTGATGGGTGGCGACGCATCCCCGGCGGAGGTCGACGCCATCGCCTCGCGCCTCAAGCAGCGCCATCCAGGACTGAAAACAGCCTGGTACAGCGGTCGTTCGATCCTCTCCAAGGAGGTGAACCTCGACAACCTCGACTATGTCAAACTCGGCCCCTACCTGGCCCACCTGGGCCCCCTGAAATCGCCCCAAACCAACCAGCGCCTCTACCTCGTCCAGCACCGCCGCAACACCGAACCCGGCAACATCCTCATGGACCTCACCCCCCGCTTCTGGCGCAACAAGACCCCCTGAAGCCTTTACTGCGGCCTAAACTCCTCGAAAGTGTGGTCGTCATAGAACATCAGAATCTTCACCAGCCGCCGGCCCGCACTTTCCGCCGGAACTATATCCCCTTTCCCCATCTGTAGAGACGCGGCATGCCGCGTCTCTACATCGACATGTGGACTCTCCATTACTAGGTCCCCATCCTGTAGAGACGAGCCACGCCCCGACTCCGAAACAAAATCCCCCTCCTGTAGAGACGCAGCGTGCTGCGTCTCCTTGTCCACCGTCCCCGTCTCCTCCAAGCCCTGCGTCGCCTCCGGCATAGAAAACAACGTCGGCTCCGAGCCATCCATTCCCCTCTCCTCGGGAGAGGGGTCAGGGGTGAGGCCTGTCTTCTCCTTGGGAGAGGGGCCAGGGGTGAGGCCAGCCGAGCCAGTCATATACATCTCCCCGCGTCCCAGCAGCAGCCAGTTGGCATCGATCTCCGGGTAGCGGCGCACCACCTTGTTGACGAACTCCAAACTGGGGTTGTTGCGCCCGCTCATGATGTGCGACATTCCGGAGGGCTGGATGCCTATCTCCTCCGCAAACTGTCTTGCGGTGATATTTTTGGCCTTTAATATCAGATTTATCCTGTTTATCATAATCTTACAATTGTAACATGCAACATTTTCAGTTTACAAAATTACACATAATTTTTGATACCACAAAACACAATTAACATTTTTACAAACGTAAACAATGTTAAACAAACAACTAATACTTTAAACAAAATATATTTAAACACTAAAATACAATAGTTTAACAATTAATAATAAACATATTTCAACCAACAGAAAAACATACTTAAAACATACAATTATTACTTTAAATAAAGTATTTTAAAATACTGATTATTAGTTATTGCAATAAACAAATATAGTAAATTAAAGAATAAATTAACAATAATACAATTTACATCTGTAATTACAATTGTAAACCTATGAATTTAATTCAAATTTACAACTTTCATCAACATGAACAAAGAAACAATGTACACAAATGTAAACACCGAAAAATCGCCCCTAATGGCCTATCTTCTCCTCCGACTGCCCGGACGTACAGATTGACGAGAAAGTCGCTCAGCGGTGCCAAAAACGCGTTTTTCATTTTTCATGTTTCAACGGCGAATAATTCAAATTTTGCCAATGAACCGAGGGGCAAATCCCGACGAATGTGTTGCCACCATTCACCCCTGCCCTACCCTACTTTGGACATTTAACCAGAGGTCCCCACACCTCCTGCCGCCGTCTTCCCGTCGCTATGCCCTGACGCCAGCACACAAGTAGTACCCAACACCATGACAACAAGCAGCCAACTCCCTTCCGGTTTCGGTTGAGTTTCGGTCGAGTTTCGGTCTACCATCGGTATCCTGAGTATCATATAGCCACACCAGGAGACACTCGGTCGCCAGGGGGTGCGGGTGTGGATCATGGCGTATTCCCCTACCGAAATTGACTTGCGCCCGCCCGTATATGATTTTGATTTGGCTGATTCAGAAAAAATTCGTATCTTTGCACCGTGAAAAAAATAGAATTTCTACAACCGCAACAACATAAAACAGGGAAATAAGAACAAAGAGAATATAACGAAATAAAATAAAGCGTTTTTGCCTATAATTAAGATGGAACAGAAAATTGACAATACTTCCGTTGTTCGACAAGAATTTGTTACCGATATACGCCGAATAATCAATGATGCCCGGGCCAATGCCGTTCGAAGCGTCGACTTTTGTCGGGTGCAAATGTATTGGCATTTGGGCAAGCGGATCTTGGAAGAAGAACAGCAAGGCAAAGCCCGTGCCGACTATGGCACCTATCTGATCCGTAACTTGGCAAAAGCAATTGAGCCAGAGTACGGTAGTGGATTTGGTGTCCGTCAGCTCGAACAGGCTCGTCAGTTTTATCGCATTTATCCAATTGCGAACACACTGCGTTCGCAATTGAATTGGTCTCAATATCGGAGACTTATCCAAATCGATGACCCCGAAAAAAGAGAGTATTACGAGTTAGAATCGGTCAACAATGCGTGGACGGCTCGTGAAACAGGACGCCAGATTGACTCTTTGCTTTATGAACGTCTGCTTGCGAGCAATGATAAAGATGCGGTTTTGGCAGTGGCACGAAAAGAACGTATCCCTGAAACTCCACAGGAAATAATCAAACAACCTGCGGTTTTGGAATTTCTCGGTCTAAAACGTGAGGCAGCATACTACGAAAAAGACATAGAGCAGGCAATAATAACCCATATTGCCGAATTTATGCTCGAAATGGGGAAAGGATTCTCTTTTGTGGCCAGGCAAAAGCGTATTCTGCTTGAGGACGATGAGTTTTTCGTCGATTTGGTGTTTTACAACCGACTGTTGCGGAGTTTTGTCCTGATTGAACTCAAAACAGGTGAACTTACCCACCAAGACCTCGGGCAATTGCAGATGTATGTCAACTACTACGACCGCTACGAGAGACTCCCTGACGAAAACCATACAATAGGAATACTACTCTGTACTCGCAAGAACGATACTCTTGTACGCACGACTCTTCCCGAAGACAATAAAACCATTTTAGCTTCAGAATATAAACTGTACCTTCCCACTGAGCAGCAATTAATCAACGAAGTGAATGAAGTGAAGGCGCAACTTCGAAGAAAAGAGAACGAAAGTATCGAAGAAAAGTAGTATCTTTGCAGCACGAAACAAATAAAAAACAAACAATAAAAACAACAGTAAAAGTAAGAAACAGAATAGAATAAAGAGAATATAACAACATAATATAAAGCGTTTTTGCTTTTCTATGTAGTGCTGGAATCCGGAAAATTCAAGTACATGCTATCAAGAAAGCGGAACGCTCACGGTGTTTATCCGTGGGCTTTCTTGTATAGCATAGGCAATTTCCGGAGCCTCAGCACTAGCAATTAAGAACACGGATTTTTTTTTGCTCATTTCGAAAGGCAAAGCGCCAAACACGCCGAGCCTTATGAGCACCAAGTTTTTCAACAATATTGACGCGACGCTGCTGGACAAGTTCCACGGCATCGCCTCCGCAATGGCCAACTTCGACATCTTCCATGCCGTGGTTGGCTATTTTCGTTCTTCAGGATACTTCAAGCTGCGCCGCGAACTGGACTCTACGCAGGAAATCAAAATCCTTGTCGGCATCAATATCGACAACCTCTTCCGCCAGTCGCAGGCTGCTGGCAAGATGTTCTTCGGTGACCGAGAGGCGTCGCTGGAGCAGTACTGCGACGACTTCCTGCGCGATGTGCGCCAGTCGGACTATAGCGGCGAGGTGGACGAGGGCATCCGTCAGTTCTGCGAGGACATCGCCTCCAAGCGACTCGAGATGCGCATCCACCCCACACGCGACCTCCACGCCAAGTTCTACCTCTGTCTGCCACAACAGCACAGCGAACACAGCGACGGCTGGGTCATTATGGGCAGCAGCAACATCAGCGACCAGGGGCTCGGCGCCACCGAGCCGCCGCGCTACGAGCTCAACGTGGCAATGAAAGACTACGACGATGTGGCCTACTGCGAGGCGGAGTTCCAACGTTTGTGGGCCGAGGCGCTGCCTATCACCTTCGCCGACGTGGAACATATGATGGGCAAGACGCACCTCGCTCCCGACGCTCAGCAGCCCACGCCTTACGAGCTTTATATGAGGATGCTCATCGACCATTTCGGCACCCAAGTGGAGGACGACTTCGTGCCGCTGCTGCCCGAGGGATATTCCGACCTCACCTACCAGCGCGACGCCGTGGTGCAAGGCTACGACATTATGCTGCGCCACAACGGATGTTTCATCGCCGACGTGGTGGGCTTGGGCAAGACGGTGGTGGCCGCTATGATTGCCCAACGCTTCATCGCCGCCAACGGCGACAACACCCGTATCCTCGTCATCTACCCTCCTTCCGTGCAGAGCAATTGGACCGATACCTTCGACGACTTCCGCATCAAGAACAAATATACGCGCTTCATCACCAACGGCAGCCTCGACAAGATTATCGACGGCAACAACTACGACACGCCGCCATACTACGACCTCGTCATCGTCGACGAGGCGCACAACTTCCGCCACGACAGTAATTGCAACTATGACCTGCTGCAACGCATCACCAAGTCGCCCCGACTGAACAAGGGCAACATCAAGGGTGGCAAGAAGGTGCTACTACTCTCGGCCACGCCGCTCAACAACACACCCGAGGACATCAAGAATCAGTTGCTGCTGTTTCAGGACACCGCCCGCTGCACGCTAGACGGCGTGAGCAATATCGCCGACACCTTCGCACCGTGGATCAAGGAGTTCAAGAGCCTGATGTCGCAACGCCGTGTGCTCACACCCGAAATGCTGACTTCGCGCATCGACGGCATCAACCAGGAGCTCCGCCACACCGTGCTGGAGAAGGTGATGGTGCGCCGCACGCGCAGCAACATCCAACACGAGCCACGCTACAGCGGCGAGATACACTTCCCGCATCTGCTCGACCCCGAGGACCGCACCTATCAGATGTCGCCCGAGGTGCTGATGCTCTTTGTGGACACCTACAAAAAGTTGATAGACACCCCCACCTCCAGCCTGCGTGAGGAAAAGCCCGACATGTTCGACGGCAGCGGCCTGCGCTACGCCCGTTACCGAGCTATTGAGTATTGTCCGTCATACAAGATTCCGTCCGGAAAAACGGCCAAACATATGGCCGACTCGCTGGCCGGCATCTACCAAACCCACATGGTCAAACGTCTGGAAAGCAGCTTCGATGCCTTCAAGAAGTCGCTGCACACGCTGCTGAGTGCCACCGAAGGGATGATAAAGATGTTCCGCGAGGACAAGGTGATTATCGCCCCCGACCTGAACGTCAAGAAGCTGCAAGCCGACGGGATGGAACTGGACGCAATACTAGAGCTGGCGATGGCCAAAGGCTTCGACCCGGACGAGATCACCTTCCGCGCCACCGACTTCAAGCCCGAGTTCCTGCCGATGCTGGAATACGACGCCGACCTGCTGCGCGGACTCTGCAAGCGGTGGGACAAGGTGGATGCCGACCCCAAACTGGACCTCTTCGTCGAGATGCTGCAAGGCGAGCTCTTCGACCCTCAGCGCAACCAAGAGGGCAAGCTGGTGGTCTTCAGCGAGAGCGTGGACACCGTCAACTACCTGACCGAACAGCTGCGCCAGCGGCTGCATCGCACCGATATCCTCTCTGTCTGTGCCCGCGACCGCAACCGCAAGCGTGATGACATCCGGGCCAACTTCGATGCCAACTATAAGGGCGAACACCGCAACGACTACAATATCATCGTCACCAGCGACGTGCTGGCCGAGGGCGTCAACCTGCACCGCGCCAACGTCATCGTCAATTACGATAGCCCGTGGAATGCCACGCGCCTGATGCAGCGTATTGGCCGTGTGAACCGTATCGGCTCCACCGCCAGAGCCATCTACAACTATATGTTCTACCCCTCCGACCCGGGCGATGCCATCATCAGCCTCAAAAAGAACTCGCTCATCAAGCTGCAGAGCTTCCATTCCGCCCTCGGTGAAGACACCAGGATTTATTCGCACGACGAGATAGTGCAGGAGTTCCGCCTCTTCAACAACGATGTGCGCGACGATACCGACCGCAGTCTTGAGCTGCTGGCCGAGGTTCGTGCCCTGCACGACACCAACCCCGCCCTCTACCGCCGCATCAAGCAACTGCCGCCCAAGAGCCGCTGTTGTAGAATTGATAATCCAGAATTGAAAAAAGAGAACTCTGAATCAAGCATTCACACAATCTCCTACCTGTCGTCTCCCAACAAGAGAGCCTTCTACCTTGTCGGCCAACATACACGCGAGCTCTCTTTCCTCGAGGCCGTCGACATCTTCCGTGCCGAGCCCACCGAGAAAGGCGTGCCTTTCGCCGATGCCGAGGCTACCCATTACGCTCAAGTGCGCAGCGCTCTAGCACTGTATGCTGCCGACCAGCAACGCGAGCACCAAGAGGAACGCCCCAAGATTGGCGGTCGTGACAACGACGCCAAGAAAGCCGCCGCCTTCCTGCGCGAGGTACGGCCCGCGATGCCCGACGACGAAGCCCGAGCCGTAGCCGACCGGCTGAAGCAGATGGTAGAACGCGGCACCTACAACCAGCTGGCCGATGCCCTCATTCGTATGTCGCGCAAACACAAGAAAGAGCCCATCCCCACCATCAAGATAGTGGAGCAGCTCGAAGACCTCGACACCCGCTACAGCCAGCCCCAAAAGACGCAACCCACCGCGTCACACATCGCCAACAACACCGCCGAAATCATCCTTTCCGAAACATTTAAAGAAAAAATATGAACACCGACACCATCAAACGCATCTTCCAGTCGCAGTTCGACTACACGACCTACTGCAACGAGATAGTCCACAACATCTTTGGCTGCAACGACATCGCCAGCAGTCCCGAGGAGCTTCCATCCTCCTCCGATGGCGACCAGAACTACTTCATAGGTCGTATGGCCGATACCGACAGCCGCGAGCTAGGCTTCTTCTACACCCGTGTGGCCGAAGGCAGCGACGTGCGCCGCAAGCGTGTGGGTCTACGCAAACTGATTGCACCATACCTGAAATACGAGGTCGATGCCGCCATCGCCGTCTTCGACGACGACAACCATTGGCGCCTGTCGTATATCTGCGACATGAAGGAGGGCGTTACCGCCGCCAAGCGTTTCTCCTATATCCTCGGCGACCCACAAGGGCAATACAAAACCCCGCTGGAGCGACTGTCAGACCTTGGTACGCAGGCTGCCAGCCTGCGGTTGTGTGACATCCGCGACGCTTTCTCGGTCGATGCCCTCAGCAAGGAGTTCTTCGACGAGTATCATCGCCACTACGATATTATTGTCAAAGAATTGGAACGACAGGAAAATAGCGGTGCTCTCTATCACGACTATGTAAAGAAAATGCTCGGTCGTATCGTCTTCCTGCACTTCCTGCAGAAGAAAGGCTGGCTTGATGGCAACCAAGCCTTCTTGCGCGACCTCTTCTTTATGCAGCCGCTCGACCGGCGGGCTGACTTCCTCGAAAAAGTGTTGGAACCGCTTTTCTTCGGTATCTTCAATACCGAGACAGCGCAACGTGAGCGGCTGTTCTCCGACCGCCATTGGGACAAGCAACTACTGGAAGACTGGAGCGCACTTCCTTACCTCAACGGAGGGCTGTTTGAGGAAGACGCTGTTGACAAGCTGCACATCAAGCTGCCGGGCTCCTTGTTCGAAGACCTCTTCACCTTCCTGGCTTCCTACAACTTCACCGTCGACGAGAACGACCCCGACGATGCCGAGGTGGGTGTCGACCCCGAGATGCTGGGCAAAATTTTCGAGAGTCTGCTGGAGGACAACAAAGCCAAAGGTGCCTTCTACACCCCCAAAGAGATAGTGCGCTATATGTGCAAGGAAAGCCTTATCGCTTACCTTGTCTCTCAAATTAGTAAGTCTCAATCAGAACGAAAAGAACAAAAAGAAAACTCTGGTAGTTCTGATAATTCTGATTGCGATAAACAAGTCCGGAGTTTCGTTGAGCACCATGAGTTTCCGTCAGAATTAGAGCCCTACCGCGATACGCTGGATTCTGCCCTCTGCAACGTGAAGATCTGCGACCCCGCCATCGGCTCCGGAGCCTTCCCCATGGGCCTCCTCAACGAGCTCTGGCGCTGCCGCGAAGCCTTGGCTCAATCACATTCTCAATCAGAACGAAAAGAAAAACATAATAACAATATAGGCAAGAATAATTCTGATAATTCTTTTAGTTCTGATTGCGAAAAAGAACCATCTGATTGCATGATGTCTCGTGTGGAACTGAAAAAGGAGATCATCGAGAACAACATCTACGGCGTAGACATCGAGCGCGGTGCCATCGACATCGCCCGTCTGCGTTTCTGGCTCAGCATCGTGGTCGACGCCGAGGAGCCAGAGCCACTCCCCAACTTCGACTACAAGTTTATGCAGGGCAACAGCCTTATCGAGAGCTACAAGGGCATTGACCTGAGCCGCATCTCCAACCGTCTGCGTGGCGGACAGAGCAAGTCCACGCAGTTGTTGCTGGGCTTGGACAGCGACTTCAGCAAGAAGAACCTGCAACGCCTGTTGCGCGACTACTTCTCCGTCACCGACCACAAGCAGAAAGCCAGTATGCGCCAAGCCATCAACGACGAGGTCAAACGTCTGATAACAGACTTCATCGGCGGCACCGCCGCCGACCTCGACACCCTCGACCCCTCCGCCAACCAAGACTTCTTCCTCTGGCACACCTGGTTCAAAGACATCTT
>DGTB01000126.1:0-8509 GCA_002394185.1 Bacteroidales bacterium UBA4347
CGGCGATGCCTTCGTTGCTCAGACGACGGCGAATTTCGTTCCGTTGCTGTTCTATTATATGTTGCGCTTCTTCAGGTGTGTTGATATTCCACATCTGGTGGAAGGTGTTCATGTTGAAGGGAAGATTGAACAATCTCCCTTTGAAATTTGCGATGGGGGAATTGGTATAGCGATTGAAGTCTACGAAGGAGTTTACAAAGTCCCACACCTCTTTGTTGTTGGTATGAAAAATGTGAGCGCCATACTTGTGGACGTTGACGCCGTCAATGTTTTCGCAGTATATATTCCCACCCAAATGAGGGCGCTTATCAATGACAAGGACTCTTTTCCCTGCCTGATTTGCCAAGTGCGCGAATGTGGCTCCGTAGAGACCTGAACCGACGATTAGGAAATCATATTGGGGCATTTGTAGTTCTTTTGGTGATTTGTTTAAACCAGGCGTTTATGTCTATTCGTAAAAAAAGTGGAGCGTTGTTCCGATAGAAGTGGAAGTATTCATGTATCATAGGGATTAAATCGAAGAGCCCCCATTTTTTACATGTTTTTTTTAGCCTCTTTTTGTAGAAGTTTGCTCTTTCAAGGGTGCTCGGATGATGTAGGTGAGGAATGATAGCAGAATCAATGACATATATCGAATAGTAGACACTCTTATGGTAATCATTCGGATAAGGTGCATCAGAGAGTCCGCATGTTTGAGACGGGTGTATTCGGTAATTAATCAATGGTTCGTCTATGTATCCAATAGTATTCTGTTCGGCGGCTAGCAGTGCGATGGCGAAGTCGTGCATTACTTCTCCGTTGCACAAATGTATAAAAGGATTGTTTTTGATGAAATTTTTTCGCAGTGCCATGGTAGCCCCCGTGGTCCGGGTGGTTAGTGCGCCCCCAAGAAAACACTCTAATGAGAATCCTTTGTCAAAGATTTTTTTATAATTATGTTTAAAGGTATAATTCCATAGTTGAGTGCCCCCCCTTTCTATTATTGTCCCGTCGGGATGAATAAGGGTTGCATTAGAAAAGGCTACGGAAATATTGGGGTTTTTGTTAAAATATTCAACAAATACATTAACTTTGTTAGGCTGCCAAATATCGTCTTGGTCAGAAAGGAAGATGATGTCTCCCTGACACAGGTCTATTGCCTTATTGAAGTTTTGGGATACTCCTAGTTGGGTTTGGTTTTGGTAAACTTTGATTTTGTCGGTATTTGTGCAATATGAGTTAATGATCGAAAGGGTCTCGTCGGAGCTTCCATCATCACAAATGACAATCTCATCCACAGCCATTGTTTGGCTGAGGATGGTTTCAATTTGATCCTCAAGATACAGTGCACCGTTATATGTACATAGAGCGACAGAAATCATTTAATGATCTTTTTGACAGTGATAACCATGACAAGATATGTTTTCCAAAGTTTAAGCCGGATTTGTGTGAAAGTATTGTCACTTTTTTCTATTGCGTCATTGATCAAAGTTATTTTATCACGGCGGCTAAAACGTTGATGCCCTAGTTTGAGTTTAATGATGGAGGCTTTTTTTAAAAAGTATTTGTCTTCTTGTCCACTACTAAATCCATTGTCGGAATAGTGTGCAATAGTGATGGGTATAAATAGGTGGTGTAGTTTCTTCGCAAAGAACCATTTGAGGTTGAGGTCATAATCAGCCCATACTGGAAACTCCAAATTATATGTCCCAAGTTTGCTGAAAATTGTTTTCCTGTAAAAAATCCCTTGATGGCAGCGATTGTAGTCAATGTTTGATATGGTCCATTCCCCATGATGTAATGGGGCTAACCCCTCTGATTCAACATCGCCATAAACCACATCATAGTTATCTATAGGATAAGAAAAAAGAGAATCAAATACATTGCCATTCAGTAGCCAGTCGTCGCTCCCAAGGAAGTAGAGCCATTCGCCTTGAGCCTTCTCGATGCCTTTGTTCATTGCATCGTAGATACCTTTATCCGGCTCGGAGAATATATGGATGCGGGAGTCATTATAAGATTGAGCTACTTTGATTGTGTTGTCGGTAGAAACCCCATCCATGACCAATACCTCCCAGTCGGTGAAATTCTGTTTGACAATACTATCAAGGGCTTTTGCTAAAACAGAAGCACTATTGTAGGTTGGTATGATGATAGAGAGTTTCATTTGGATTGTGTTTGATAGTCTACGGAAGGCTATTTCTTTGCGATTTTATTGATTATATCAAGAAATTGATCGCAGGATCTTTGGGTGCATAAAGTATAATCAAATGCTTTATTGGAGGGCTCTACGGATAGTATTTTTTGGGCTATTTCGTTTTCATCCAATGGGCTAAAGAAGCATGAGTTAATCGGGGCCTGTTCCCGATGCACTGCTAAATCCGATAAGAAAATGAATTTGTTGAGCTTTTTGGCGTCTTCGACAACGGTACTCCATCCTTCAAAGAGGGAGGGGTGGATGATGGCATAGGAGTTGTTCATTAAACATAATTGTTCCGTTCGTGGGATAAATCCAAGTATTCTGATTTCGTTCTCCAGATGATTATTCTTTATATAGTTGAATAATGTCTGATGGTATGAATTGTTACGGTACTCGGATAATGCACCGGAGCATACAAGTTGATATTTTTTCCCGCTGTCTTTGAGTATTTTGATTGCTTTAAATAAAGTCAGATGGTTTTTATGGATCCAAAATTGATTAGCACAAAAAAGGTAGTTTGATGTTATATTATATTTTACTTTTAATTCATCTATTGACTCGTGTGAAAAATCAGGGTGATTTACTGAGAATTGTAAAACAAATGTACGAGAATCTTTTCCTTCGGGATAGAACTTAATAAAATCCTTTTCTGCGTTATGACTGCTGAAAACAATTGGGACCTTTTTTTGTATCAATTCTTTATGTCCCTTTTCCCGTGCGAGTAAGTCTTCTTGGCTAAAGAATTCCGGATAATATTTTTCTTGAAAATCTGGTATCCAGGCAACGGCTTTCTGTATATTATAGATTTCAGTAAAATCTGTAATTGGGTAATAGAACACTGTTTTGTCGAAAAGGCTCCCCCAGGCACCATCAGTGTAGATTCGGTATTTTGTAAATTTTTTCAGTATTCGATTTATCAGAATAGTATACTTGTCGCGTTCCGGATATAGTGGGCTGTATGCCAGATGTTTGTATTTTGTGCTCGCTTTTAGTTCTTCAAATTCGCTATGGTTATTGCAGCATACGTTTATTGTTGGTTGTAATTCGTCTTTACACGAGGATAGCGCTTTTAAAATGTTTTGTACATAATACGCTCCGGCAATCCATTTTTCAGTCGGGCGGTAAACGATACCTATTTTTGTTCTCTTTGAGCCCATAGAATATAATTTTTTATGCCCTGATGGATGTCTATTTCTGCTTTATAGCCCCATGATTTAATAGTGGAGATGTCTGCTTCCCAATTTAATGGATCTCCTGTGCGTTCCTGCCCTTTGAATGTGATTTTGTCCGAAGAAAGGCCAACTATATTTGCGAATATTTTTGCAACTTGGGCAATGGTTATTTGTTCTCCATTTGCAATATTTATTATGTCCCCTTCGAATGAACAATTATTTATAGTAAGGTTTATGGTGTTAACAAGGTCTGTAATATAGATGAAGTCTCGTGTTTCATTGCCAGTCCCCCATAGTTCAACATGCCCTTGTTTTGTTTTCTGGTAAAGATCCCAGAAAAGTTGTTTTTGGAGACCAGGACCATAAGTAGAGAAAATCCGTAGACTACAAGTGGGGATTTGCCACAGTTTATTGTACTCTTCGCAGATAAGCTCTGCAATCGACTTATGATATCCATAAGGTGATATTGGGGATTTTGCAGTGTTGGGCTTGATGGGTATTAATTCGGGATTTCCATATACGGCGGCGCTTGATAGGTTTATGAATTTACAATCAGGGCTATTGACGCGAATCGCTTCGAGAATATACATGACATTGAGTGCATTCAGCTTATAATCATCAATGGGATTTGTGAATGAGTATTTTACATTTGCGGCGCCAGAGCAATTAATGCAGATGTCGAAGTGATTGGCCTTAAACAATTCGTTGAAGTCAGATTCAGGTGATCCAATTATGGAGTAATTGGAACTGGTATAATCTAGCATTATATCACAGCCCCACACCTCATGTTTCTTTTCGAAATAATTAAAGCAATGGCTTCCAATAAACCCTTTGGATCCAACAATTAGTAGTTTCATTTATTTCTCTCTCCCATTAAGAATTTTGTATATCTATTGTGACTTAATATGTGTGATGCCATCCAAGAGATAGATAAGGAGGCTGTAAAGATAAATAGAGGCGCAATAAAAACATGTGTATCGAGAAAATTTTGTAATATGGAGATTTGGACGGCCCACCAGATAAATATATGATGGATAATGTATATTCCGTAGCTATTGTTGTCAAGAGATGTAATTATGTTAAGTCCTTTTGTCGGCAGGGAGAATTTTATATTGAATATTCCATATATGGTAATAATACTTGCAATTTTTTGGATAGTCCAGCTGATACGAGAATCTAGATGAATTACAAGAGAAAAAACGATGAGTAGAGATATTCCGAACCCGATTAATACCCATTTGTTTATGGGGAATCTGTTCTTTTCTGTTTGGGGAATTATTACCCCCAAAAAGAAAAATGGGAAATAGTGAATAAATTTGTTAAGACAGAAAAGGTCTTGCTTTATATCGCAAAAGGACGAAAGTGCAACGAGAACTAAAAGTAAAAACAATGATGGTAATGGCTTAAGATACGTCCATACAGGTTGGGCTAAACTGAATATTATAAAATAATAATAGAGTACAATAATAAACCAAAGGTGTAGACTACCAGTTAAGATGGTCTCCACAGTAAATGAATCGTTAAATATAATCAGCTGTATTATTGACCATAAAGCAAACGGTAGTAAAAGTCGTAATGTTTTGTTCGCTATGAAAATGCATTTGTTATTATACTGACTATTTTTTGTTTTGACATTGTAAATATATGCCGAAAGGAAAAAGAATATTGGCATCGTTATTTGATTCAGAACTATGTCAAATGAATCGTAGAAATTCACTTTTGTTCCATCAAAAGGCCAAGCGTTGGTATAATACCCTACTGAATGGAAAAGTACGACAAAGACAGTCGCCAGACTTCGGATTGCAGTTATTTTTGGGTCTTTGTGCATTTTATATTGTTTCGGATTATCTTCGCTGGATTACCAGCGGCAACAGTCCAGTCCGGTATGTCCTTTGTGACAACGGAACCTGCTCCAATTATAGCTCCTTCTCCAATAGTTACTCCCTTAAGGATTATGCAATTCATACCAATCCATGCATCATCTTTAATTACAATGGGCTTTGTGTTTACATTAGACCAGTCCTTGTGAAGGATAAAATTGTCACCATTTCGTATGTCGCGTAGCTCGTCATCAATATCTTTTCGTCGGTCAAGGTAGTCGAGAGAGTGACTGTCGTGATCGTAGATGGTCCCTCCCCAAGCAATAGTTACATTGTTGCCGATAACAATAGATGTACGACAAATAAAGGTGCTTCCTCCAATATAACAATGCTCGCCAATAGTAATACTACCTTCTTGCGATTCAAAAATGAAATTCCCAGAAACGATACAGTTTTGTCCGATGGTAAGATACTTTTTGTCTTTAATGGGGTTGTCTAATCGTAATTCTATGCCGCGGTTGATGCTGCTATTGTGAATTGTCATGTTTGAACTGCAACTATTATCAGAGCTTGTCTCATGTGAAAATAGTTTACGAACAATTTTTTTTATTTTTGCACGCATATTTGAGGACTCGCTTTAATAAAACCGTTGAACTGGCCATTATATTTTGAGTATACATTTTCATCATCCAAGATGGTAAAGTCGCAAACATCCTGGCCATCAAATAGCTCTCGGTTCGGAATGTGAATATCAATTCTGAAATGGTATTTTCCTGGTAGAATGAGCCTGGAGGGATATATTAAATTAATGATTATTTCTTTTTTGCCTAAAAAATCCTTTAATTCGATTTCGTCGGTGCAAACACGTGTGTTACCGGTAGTCATAATACAAACACTGATTACAGGGGATTGGGAATCTCGGCCAAAATCAAGATTGTTTTGTAGTTTTATGGAAATGTTTATATTTTCACTAAAACAGAATTGCCCATTATGATTTAGATGACTGCCGTTAAAAAAAACCTCCTTAATGAAAATGCTGTATTTGGATTCCTCTTGGTAGAACGATGGCAGAATTGTCGATTTGGATAAGTATGCGTTTACCGTATTGGCAGCATTGTCCATGTATTCGATATGCCCATTAGATAGTAAAATGCCTTTTTTACATAATGTTGTTACGGCATCCATATTATGGCTCACGAACAGCACCGTGCGGCCTTCGCCTTTGCTGACGTCTTGCATCTTGCCGATGGCTTTTTTCTGGAATTCGGCGTCGCCGACGGCGAGGACTTCGTCGACGACGAGGATCTCGGGGTCGAGGTGGGCGGCGACGGCGAAGCCGAGCCGTACCATCATGCCGCTGGAGTAGCGCTTCACGGGGGTGTCGATATAACGTTCGCAGCCGCTGAAGTCGATGATTTCGTCCAGCTTCTTGCTGATTTCGTGTTTCGTCATGCCCAGGATGGCGCCGTTCATGTAGATGTTCTCGCGGCCGGTCATTTCGGGGTGGAAGCCGGTGCCGACCTCGAGCAGCGAGCCGATACGTCCGCGGGCACGGATGGTGCCGGTGGTGGGGGCGGTGACCTTGGAGAGGATCTTCAGCAGGGTGCTCTTGCCGGCACCGTTCTTGCCGATGATGCCTACCACATCGCCCTGCTCCACCTTGAAGTCGATGTCCTTTAAGGCCCAGACGTAGTCGCTGTCGCCTTTGGTGCTGCGGTCGTTGGTTTCGCCGATGGTGAGGTAGGGGTCTTCCTTCCCTCGGACATTCATGGTCCACCAGCGTTTCATGTCATGCGCGAGGGTGCCGGTGCTCACCAGGCCCAGGCGGTATATTTTGCTGATGTTGTTAAATTCTATTGCAGTTGCCATATTGCATTACTGTTGGCTATGTATCTTGGAGTATCTATGGCGTTGCCCTAAGGTTATCATGGAGTCAGGTAAAGTTTGAGTAGTGTTTGAGTAAAAGGGGAGTAAAACCTAAAGGGACGTTGAGAGGCTTTGTTTGAAGTCTTCGTAGGCCATACGGATGCCGTCTTTCAGTTCTGTTTTGTAGGTCCACCCCAGCCTGGTGGCCTTGCTGACGTCGAGGAGCTTGCGGGGGGTGCCGTTGGGTCGGGAGGCATCCCAGCGGATGGTACCTTTGTAGCCCACTACCTCGGCTACAGTTTCGGCCAGCTCGCGGATGGTGAGCTCTTTGCCAGTGCCGGCGTTGACGGTCTCGTTGCCGGAGTAGTGGTTCATCAGGAAGACGCAGAGCTCCGCCAGGTCGTCGACATAGAGGAACTCTCGCAGCGCGCTGCCGTCGCCCCAGCAGACGACCTCGGGCAGCCCCTGCTCCTTGGCCTCGTGGAAACGGCGTATCATGGCCGGCAGCACATGGCTGTGCTCGGGATGGTAGTTGTCGTTGGGACCATAGAGGTTGGTGGGCATGACGCTGATGTAGTCGGTGCCGTACTGACGGTTGAGGTACTCGCAGTATTTCAGGCCGCTGATTTTGGCCAGCGCATAGGCCTCGTTGGTGGGCTCGAGGGCCGAGGTCAGCAGGCAGTCTTCCTTCATCGGCTGCGGTGCCAGGCGGGGGTAGATGCAGCTGCTGCCGAGGAACTCCAGCTTCTTCACGCCGTTCTTCCAGGCGGCATGGATGACGTTCATTTCCAGCGTCATGTTCATGTACATGAAGTCGGCAGGAGCGGCGTTGTTAGCGGCGATGCCACCCACCTTGGCGGCGGCGAGGAACACATATTCGGGTTTCTCCGCCGCGAAGAAGGCTTCCACGGCCTCCTGGCGTGTCAGGTCCAGCTCGGCGTGGGTGCGGGTGACGATATTGTTGTATCCTTGGCGCTGCAGCTCGCGGACGATGGCGCTCCCCACCATCCCGCGGTGCCCCGCCACGTATATCTTGGATTCTTTCTCCATCATTTCACAATTCCTTTCTCCAGGTATTCTTCCAGATTCACTTTCACACGTGCTGCGGCATCGTCAGCCGCCACCTTGCGCATGTCGGACTGCACCATCAACTTCACCAGTTCGGGGAACGTGGTGCGTGTGGGGTTCCAGCCCAGTTGCTGACGGGCTTTTGTGGGGTCGCCCAGCAGGTTCACCACATCGGTGGGCCGGTAGAAGTCCGGACTCACCTCCACCACTACTTTCCCCGTGGCGCAGTCGATGCCTTTCTCATCGATGCCTGTGCCTTCGAACCGCAGGTCGATTCCTGCTTCACGGAATGCCAGCTGGCAGAATTCTCGTACCGAATGCTGTACGCCGGTAGCCACCACATAGTCGTCGGGATGCTCCTGTTGCAATATCAGCCACATGCATTCCACATAGTCCTTGGCATA